>JAZLDE010000083.1:0-10159 GCA_045614625.1 Eubacteriales bacterium | reverse complement strand
ATCGGCGGCGCGGGAACGCTGCTGTATAATACGATTTGCTGTGGCGATACGGAGCGGTTTGACTATATCGTCGTCTTGCCCAAGGGAAGCCGTCTGATCGACCGCTTTATGACGCTGCCTTGCCGCATCGCTCTCGTCGCGTGCGGGCAGGACAGGTCTTTTGAAGTAGGAGCGCTTGCGGAGTACGTTCGCCTGATCCGTCGCGAGCGCCCCGATATTCTGCACACCCATGCCGCTCTGACGGCACGGATCGCGGGACGGCTGTGCCGCGTGCCCGGTTGCATCCAAACCCGCCATTGTGTCTTTCCCATGACAGCGTGGCAGAAATCATCTGCGTTTCGCCTTTTGTTCCGCATTGGTAGTTGGATGCTCTCTGACCGTGTGGTCGCGGTGGCGGACGCGGCGCGGGACAATCTGATCGCGCTGGGCATGGACGAGAAGCAGATTGAGGTCATCATCAACGGTGTCTTGCCCTTGCGCGAATGCAGTGATGACGAGGTGGACGCCGTGCGGGCGCGATGGGGCCTTGAGGAGTCGCATTTCGTCGTTGGTATGAGCGCGCGACTGGAGGAGTATAAGGGTCAAAAGACGCTGCTTCGCGCGGCGGCACTGTGCAAAAACGCGGCGCCCGATATGCGATTTATTTTCATGGGAGACGGCGCGCAAATCGATCACTACCGTGCGCTTGCACGCGAGCTGGATATAGAGGATCGGGTGATTTTCACCGGCTTTGTCGACGACGTCGCCCCTTATTACGCGCTGATGGATCTCAACGTCAATGCATCGTTTGGCACGGAGACCTCCAGCCTTGCCTTGTCCGAGGGCATGAGCGTCGGCGTGCCCGCGCTGGCGTCGGATTACGGCGGCAACCCGCGCATGATCGAGCGCGGTGTGAACGGATTTTTATTCCCGCCCCATGACGAGCAAGCGCTGGCCTCGCTGTTGCTTCGCTTGCACGACGATTGTGCGCTGTTGAGCGAACTTTCGGTGGGTGCTCGTCGGCTGTATCAGGAAAAATTCACCGCCCCCGCCATGGTGGCGCGTCTTGAGGGACTGTATACGCGGGTGATGCTCGACAAAGGGCACAGGGAAGCGCTCGCACATTAAAAAGATGCGTTTTTTGCCAAATTGCCTTGCTTTTCGCTGTGCTGTGTGATATAATAAATCATCATATCATCAAAGCGCGAGGTACTCCTATGCAGAAACAGTATCGTGTATGTGTCATTGGTTGCGGCGTGATCGCCCCGAACCATATCAAGGCTTTAATGGAAAACGAAAAGACAGAGCTTGTCGGCGTGTGTGATATCATCGAGGAGCGTGCTCGCTCCCGCGCCGCGACGGCAGGCTGTCCGTATTATACCGACTATCATCAGATGCTTGACGAGCTTCATCCCGACGCGGTGCATTTGTGTCTGCCGCATGCGCTCCACGCCCCCGTGGCCATCGATTGTATGCGCGCGGGCGTTGACGTGCTGTGCGAAAAGCCCATGGACGCCTCTCTTTCTGCCGCCGAGCAGATGAAGGCGGTCTCGATCGAGACGGGACGCCGTCTTGGTGTGATCTTCCAAAATCGCTACAATGCCGAAAACCGCGCCATTCGCGAGGCGTTGGACAGCGGTGAGATGGGCAAGCTGATCTCGCTTCACGGCGAGGTGTGCTGGTGTCGTAACGAGGCCTATTACCGTTCGGGTGATTGGCGTTCCCGCTACGAAACCGCGGGTGGCGGCGTTATCATCAATCAGGCCATTCACACGCTTGACCTGTTGCGTTATTTTGCAGGATCGCCCGTTGTCGACGTTAAGGCGACCGTTTCTCACCACGGTGAGACGAGTGCAGAGGTTGAGGATACGGCAGAGGGCGTCATCTTTTTTGAAAATGGTGTTCGTGCGCTGTTCTATTTCTCCATCAACAATCTGGAGGATGAGGACATTCGCGTGACCATCAAGTGCGAAAACGCACGCGTGGAAAGCAGAGCAGGGGATTGGTGCATCTTCTACCGCGACGGTCGCGCGGTGCGCGCCGCCGACGAGGAAAGAGCCAAGGATTGCGGAGCCAAGGTTTGCTACGGCTCCTCGCATGCCACTCAAATCGCCGACTTTTACGATGATCCGGACGGAAGTCGTGCTCGCTGGATGATGGAGGAGGCTCTCAAAACCCAGGCGCTGGTCGACGCTATTTTGCGTGCGGGCGGCGTATACGCATAAAACATCATGAGTCATCTTTATATTACCTTTGTCGCCGTGGCGCAGATGCTGGCGTTCGCCGCGCCGGCCTATCTGCTCATGCGCTTCAAAAAATACGACGAGCGCTCCATTTCCGTGTTTGTTACGCTGCTTTTGTTTGTCAGCCAGCCCTGCCTGACCGCCTATTCCTTCCAAAAGGCAACGGTGCTGGTGCGCGACGGCGTCGTGCCGCTGGAGCAGATGCTTTTGCGCGGTGCCATCATTCTGGGGCTGTCACTGGCCCTGCAGGCAGCCTTTTTGGCGCTGTCTTACTTTGCTTTGCGCAAAAAGCAGGAGGAGGCACAGTACCGCATTTTCGTCATTGCGGCTTGCTTTGGTAACAGCGGATTTTTCGGTGTTCCCATTCTGGAAGCTGTCATGGGCGAGGCGCATCCCGAGGTCGCCATGTTCTCGGCGCTGTTTTCTCTCGTTATGAATACCATGTCCTGGACGGTTGCCTCAACCATCATCACCCGCGACCGCAAATACATCAGCTTAAGAAAGATCTTTCTCAACCCCAACACCATCGCGGCCATGGTCGCCATCATCATGCTTTGCTTCACCTTCGTGCTTCCGGATCGCATCTTTTCCATGGTGGCAACGCTGGGTACCTTTTCCACCCCGCTTTGCATGTTTATATTGGGTATGCGTCTGGCGTTGGTCGACATTAAGGCGCTGTTTGGCAACTGGCGGCAATACGTCGTGGCGTTGGTTAAAAACATTGGCTTTGCACTGTTTTCCTTTGCTGCGCTGTATTTCGTTCCCGTCGAGGGGTATCTCAAGCAGGCATTGTTTATCATCTGCTGTTGTCCCGTGGCCAACATGGTTTTGTCCTTCGCGGAAATGCTGGGAAAGGGACAAAAAACTGCGGCTAACGTCGTTCTTTTGTCTACGATTCTGAGCCTTGCTACCTTGCCGCTGTTGTGCCTGCTACTGCCGTATCTGGCATAAAGAACTTGAAAAGTAAATAAAATTTACAAAATGTTCATCCCTTTCGTTTTTTTATGTGCTAAAATAGCAAAACGGTAACTATCAGTTACCAACGCAGACGCACAAGACGAAAGGGATGCTTTTTGTCGGAAGGGAGAGGTAAATGCCGCACACGGATATCGGTGAAAAGATTAAAAAGCTGCGCGTGCAGCGCAATATGACGCAGTCCGATCTGGCGGGCGATCAGATTACTCGTAATATGCTCAGCCGTGTGGAAAACGGCGCGGCCTTGCCCTCGCTTCCCACGGTGTGGTATTTAGCCGAACGACTGGGTGTTCCCGCCGGATTTTTGCTTGCCGAGGGAGACGATGATCGCGTCTGGCGCAAGATGAACCGCATTGAGGGCATTCGCCGCGTGCTTCGCTCGGGTGACGCCCGCATATGCCTTGAGCTGTGCCGCGAGGATGCCGAAATGAGCGAGGCGGACGACGAGATCTATCTGATCATGGCGCAATGCTCGCTATCACTGGCGCAGGAGGAGTTCCATCTGGGACATCTGCACAGAGCGTGCGCCGCCTTGGATGGTGCGGTGGAATATGCCGACCGCACGGTATACGACACGACGGCCATTCGCCAGACGGCCGCGCTGTATTTTCGTTTTATGCGCGGATTGTCCGCAATGCTTTATTCCGAGACCATCACTGACGTTGACGACCCACTGATCGGGGGGCATGATGCGTTTGGACGCTACGTGCTGGCGCGCGAGGCGCTGGAGGCGGGCGAAGCGCGCCGCGTAGCTCCTTATCTGAAGCAGCAGGATGAAAACGATCTTTGGCAGCTGCATTTTTCAGCGCATGCTGCCATGGTTCAGGGCGAGTACGGAAGGGCTGAGCAGACCCTGCGCCGTTTGCTTCACGCCGAGGCCGCGAGAAGCCAGGTGCTACTGTATTGCGTGTTTTGCGACCTCGAGATCTGCTGTCGTGAGCAGAGCGATTTTCGCGGAGCGTACGAGTATTCGCAAAACAAGGTCGCGCTGCTGGAGCGGATGCTGCGCGAGACATAATTGTATGAGAAAAACAGGGAACCGACAACGGGAAAAGCCGTTGTCGGGCCCTCTTTTTTTTTACACAAAAAAGCTTACGACAAAAATTTAACAAATTTCGCTACTTTTTTTGCATATGCTATGGACTTTTCGAAAACTTTGTGATATAATAACGCTGTATGCGTATATATAAATGTTTTGAATGTTTTTATATGCACTAACGACTTTACCATGGCACAAAATACAAAATTGAGGAGGTATTCAAACGCTATGAAAAAGAAAATGACTACCGTCGCTTTCAAGGGTACACCCGAGCAGGAAGAGAAACTGCTGGCTGTAATTGCAAAGTATGACGGCATGAAGGGCGCAACCATGCCGATCCTTCAGGACGCGCAGGAGATCTACGGCTATCTGCCTATCGAGGTTCAGCGTATTATCGCCGAGAAGACCGGTATTCCGCTGGAGGAGATTTACGGTGTCGTATCCTTCTACGCACAGTTCAAGCTCAATCCCGACGGTGAGGTTGCAATCGCTGTATGTCTGGGTACTGCTTGCTACGTTAAGGGCTCGGGCGAAATCATTGAGGAGTTCTCCAACCAGCTGAATCTGCCCGTTGGCAGCACCTCTCCCGATGGCAGATATTCGCTGGAAGCAACCCGTTGCATCGGTGCTTGCGGTCTGGCTCCCGTTCTTACCGTTAACGGTGAGGTTTACGGCCGTCTGACCAAGGCTGACGTTTCCACTATCCTCGCAAAGTATCGCTAATTTATTTCGCGGTCGCTTCGTACCGCAAAAGATTCGGAGAGACGATATATGAAGATCAAGGAAATCGGAAATCTTCTTGACGCTGTATGTCTGACGGGGGAGAGTCATCTCGATTCCGAGGTGATCTCGGCCTGCTGCAGCGATATGATGAGCGACGTGCTCGCTTACGTCAAGGACCAGGGAGTACTTATCACGGGTCTTATCAATCCGCAGGTGATACGCACTGCGAATATGATGGATATGATCTGTATTGTTTTTGTCAGAGGCAAAAAACCGACGGAGGAGATGGTCGAGCTGGCAGAGGAGTGCGGCATTGCCGTCATGTGCACCGATAAGCGTGCGTTTGAGGCGAGCGGTATTCTGTATGCGGCGGGGCTGTCAAGATCTGCCGAGGGTAAGCATGCCTGATACGGTAAAATTTCATTTTGACGTTGACGGCTCGGATTTTTCTTCCGCGGGCGAGGCTTCGGTCACGGTCAAGAAAAAGCTGCGTCAGCTTGGGTATCCGCCCGAGGTCATTCGTCGTGTGTCCATTGCAATGTACGAGGGCGAGATCAACATGGTCATTCACGCCAACGGCGGCACGGCCGACGTAGAGGCATCGGATGACGAGATCGTCATTATCCTTTCGGATAAGGGTCCGGGTATTCCCGACGTTGAGCTTGCCATGCAGGCGGGCTATTCCACGGCCAAGGATCACATTCGTAATCTTGGCTTTGGTGCCGGCATGGGTTTCCCGAATATGAAAAAATATACCGACGAAATGCGTATCGACACCGTTGTGGGGCAGGGTACGACCATCACAATGAAGGTCAAGTTCTGATCCGCACGGACAAAAAATCATCAAATGTATCGAGGTGTGTATGATCAGAGATTACAAACACTCGGTATCACTTGATATCGAAAAATGCAGGGGCTGTACGGCGTGCTTGAAGCGCTGTCCTACCGAGGCCATTCGCATCCGAGACGGGCACGCGGTCATCAATCCCGTGCGCTGTATCGATTGCGGTGAGTGCATTCGCGTGTGTCCCTACAAAGCAAAAAAGGCAACGCATGATGCGCTGTCCGTTCTGGGTGAGTACAAATACACGGTGGCGCTCCCCGCGCCGTCGCTGTACGGACAGTTCGACAATCTGGATAACATCGGCTATATTATCCGCGGTCTTCTTGACCTTGGATTTGACGACGTGTTTGAGGTTGCCTGCGCGGCCGAGCTGGTGAGCGCTTACACCCGTAAGTATCTGACCAGAGAAGACATTAAACGGCCGATCATCAGCTCCGCGTGTCCTACCATCACGCGGCTGATCAGTACCAATTATCCCTATCTGTGCGAAAATATCATGCCCATCCTGCCGCCCATTGATATTGCCGCTATGCTGGCAAGAGAGAAGGCCAAGGAGGAGCATCCCGAGTTATCGGACGACGACATCGGCGTCATATTCATTTCGCCCTGTCCCGCCAAGGTTTCTTACGTTAAGAACAACTTTGCGGGCGAGCGCAATTACGTATCGGCGACTGTATCGGTCAGAGATATCTATTTCGCCTTGCTTGACAAAATGAACAAGTACCGTGAGGAACCGTATGAGGTGACCGAAGCCGGCATTATCGGTATCGGTTGGGCATCGACGGGCGGTGAATCCACGGCGATACTCAATGACCGCTATCTGGCGGCCGATGGTATTGAGAACTGCATTCGCGTGCTCGATCAGATCGACAGCGCGGATATTACAAATTTGGATTTTGTTGAGCTCAACGCTTGCAACGGCGGCTGCGTCGGTGGTGCGATGACGGTGGCTAACCCCTACATCGCCCAGGCTAGACTGCAATCGCTCAAGCGCTATCTTCCCGTTTCCCCCAACCGTCCCGCAAGCGATTGGATCCCCGACAAGTATTTCCACGAGAAAGAGGTCGAGTACAATCCCTACAGCTTGCTTTCGTCTGACCGTAAAACGGCCATGCGCATGATGAGCGACATCGAAGCCATCGCCAAGGCCCTTCCGGGACTTGACTGCGGCTCCTGCGGCGCGCCCAACTGTACGGCGTTTGCCGAGGACGTTGTCAAATGCGAGTCACGCGCGGACGAATGCACCGTGATCTTGAAAAAGATCATGCGCGAGCGGGGTGTTGATATGGAGCGAGAAGAGATCTTATCCCATTTCGATGCCATCCTCCAAAGAAATCATAAGAGTGAGGAGGACAAAAATGACAGTTAACGCATTATGTGATCTGCTTGACGCCAAGGTGCTTTGCGGTGATGTGGACAAACCCTTTTTGGGGGTCTACGCAGGTGATTTCCTCAGCCGCGCTATGAGCCGCGTTGAGTACGACTGCATCTGGGTCACCATCATGGCCAATGTCAACGTCGTGGCGGTTGCTACGCTGACTGAACCGGCAGCCATCGTGCTGGCCGAGGATGTTGTGTTGCAAGAAGACGCGCTCAAGGCTGCGATCGAGAACGGTCTCACCGTTCTGTCCTCGCCGCTGTCGACCTACGACATCTGTGTGGCTATTGGACAACTGGTCGAGGAGTCCCCGAAATGAGCCGCTATCGTTGCGACTTACATATTCATTCCTGTCTGTCGCCCTGTGGCGACGAGGATATGACCCCCGGCAATATCGTCGGTATGGCTCTGCTCAACGGTCTTAATATCGTGGCACTGACCGACCACAATTCTACCAAAAACTGTCCCGCCTTTTTTAAAATCGCCAAGGACAACGGCATCATTCCCGTTGCGGGCATGGAGCTGACGACCTCCGAGGACGTCCATGCCGTGTGTCTGTTCCGTGATCTGGAGAGCGCGATGGATTTTGGTGCGTACGTGGACGATCACCGCTTCAAGATCAAAAACGAGGCCGACATTTTCGGCAGACAGCTCATCGTCGACGAGGACGACGAGGTGTGCGGAGAAGAGGAGTTTCTTCTTATCAACGCGTCGTATCTTTCGCTCGAGGATGCTTACCGTGAGGTTACCTCTCGCGGCGGTGTGTGCTTTCCCGCGCACATCGATCGAAGCTCCAGCGGTATCATTTCAATGCTGGGCGATTTCCCGCCCGAGCCGCATTTTACCGCCTTTGAGCTCAACGATATCACCTCGCTTTCGGATTGTCTGGGAAAGCACCCGATCTTGACGGATCGTGGCTTGGTCCACGTGGCATCCTCGGATGCTCACTATCTGACGGATATTTCCGAGGAGGGCTTTTTGATCGAGCTTGAAGACGAGCCTTATTCGTCGGCCAAGGTCAGAAATGCTTTGATCGACCATCTGCTTGGTAAGAGCTGAGAAAGGAGAGAAGCATGGACGAGCTTTCGCTTTACGTATTGGATATCACGATGAACTCCGTGCGAGCGGGCGCGACGGATATTGCCATCGAGCTTTATGAGCAGGGAGAATGGCTGGACTTTACCGTGCGCGACAACGGTTGCGGTATGACGGAAGAACAGCTTGCCAAGCTGGAAAATCCGTTTTTCACCACGCGAACGACACGCAAAGTGGGGCTTGGTATTCCATTTCTCAAAATGCTGGCAGAAATGACGGGAGGATCCGTTGTGATCTCCTCGGTTCATGAATCCGTCAGCGAGCAGCACGGAACGACGACGCATGCACGTTTTGGCAGACATCACATTGATTTTATTCCGCTTGGCGACATGGTGGAAACAGTGAAAACGCTCATTCAGGGCTCGCCCGAGATCGATTTCACCTACCGACACGCGACAGCAGCGGGAGAAGTCACGCTTTCCACCGCGTCATTGCGCGAAATACTGGGCGAGGACATCTCGCTCTCAGAGCCCGAAATACTTTCTTGGATCGATTCGTATCTGAGAGAGCAGTACGAGGGCATGGTAATCAACTGAAATTAAATTAAAAAAATTATAATTATTAATCGAAAGGATCATCACTATGAAGTCACTTGAAGAGCTGAAGGCCATAAAGGCCAAAATGCAGGACAAGGTTGTTCTGCGTAAATCCAGCGGCGACATTCGTATCGTAGTCGGTATGGCTACTTGCGGTATCGCAGCAGGTGCACGTCCCGTTCTGAACGCTTTTGTCGAGGGTATCACCGAGGCAGGCCTGGGCGAGAGTGTTATCGTAACCCAGACGGGTTGCATCGGCATTTGCCAGTACGAGCCTGTCGTTGAGGTCTACACCAAGGACGCAGAGAAGGTCACCTACGTTAAGATGACGGCCGAGAAGGCAAAGGAAGTCATCGAAAAGCACATCAAGGGCGGCAACCCGATTGCCGAATACACCGTTACCGGATTGAAGTAATTTAGGAGGAATAAAGAGTTATGATTCGTTCTCACGTACTGATTTGCGGCGGTACCGGCTGTAGCTCTTCGGGCAGCATGAAGCTGAGCGAAAAGCTGGCAGAGGAACTCAAGGCAAAGGGACTGGATGAAGAAGTTAAGATCGTTATGACCGGTTGCTTCGGTCTGTGCGCACTCGGTCCCATTATGATCGTTTATCCCGAGGGAACCTTCTACAGCAGAGTTACCGTAGAGGATATCCCCGAAATCGTCAGCGAGCACCTGGAAAAGGGTCGTATCGTTGAGCGCCTGGTCTACAATGAAACGGCAGACAAGGCAGATAGCGCCGAGCCTGCTTCGCTGAGCGAGACCACCTTCTACAAGAAGCAGCACCGCGTAGCTCTCCGTAACTGCGGTGTAATCAACCCCGAGAATATCGAAGAGTACATCGCAATGGACGGTTACTTCGCTCTGCACAAGGTGCTGACCGAAATGTCCCCCGACGACGTGATCCAGACCATTCTGGATTCGGGCTTGCGCGGCCGCGGCGGCGGCGGTTTCCCCACGGGTCTGAAGTGGAAGTTCGCTTCCAACAACCGTGGCCAGGTCAAGAAGTATGTTGCATGTAACGCAGACGAGGGTGACCCCGGTGCGTTCATGGACCGTTCCATCCTTGAGGGTGACCCCCACGCTCTGATCGAGGCTATGGCTATCGCTGCTTACGCCATCGGTGCTGACGAGGGTTACGTATACGTTCGTGCTGAGTATCCTATCGCCGTTCATCGCCTTCAGATCGCGATTGACCAGGCAAGAGAAATGGGTCTTCTCGGCAAGAACATTTTTGGTACTGACTTTAACTTTGATATGCAGATCCGTCTTGGTGCGGGCGCGTTCGTATGTGGTGAGGAGACCGCTCTTATGACCTCTATCGAGGGTAACCGCGGTGAGCCCCGT
>JAZLDE010000082.1:0-1615 GCA_045614625.1 Eubacteriales bacterium | reverse complement strand
CATGGTAGCCATGGTCTTGGTCTTGTAGCCCTCGCACTTGATGTCGTCAACTACGATCAGGTTACCTTCAGCAACCTTAGCAGACAGCGCGCTGTACAGTGCGATTCTCTTGGTCTTTCTGTTCATGCCGGTGTGGTAGCTGCTGGGCTTCGGGCCGAGTGCCACACCACCGTGAGTCCACTGAGGAGAACGAGTGGAGCCCTGTCTTGCGCGACCGGTGCCCTTCTGTCTCCAGGGCTTCTTACCGCCACCGGAAACCTCGGTGCGGGTCAGAGTGGACTGAGTGCCCTGTCTCTGGTTGAGCAGATATGCTCTGACTGCAGCATGGAGGACTGCGCCGTTAACGTCTGCGCCGAAAATGATTTCGGACAGATCCATCGTGCCGACTTCGCTGCCGGCCATGTTATAAACTTTTACCTGCGGCATTATTTAGTTCCTCCTTTTCTTATGCTTTTACCGAGTCACGAATGAACACGATGCCGTCCTTAGCGCCGGGAATAGCGCCCTTGATGGCGATCAGATTTCTTTCGCTATCGATCTTTACAACTTTGAGATTGAGAACGGTAACCTGTTCGTGACCGTACTGGCCTGCCATGTGCTTGTTCTTGAAGATTCTGGCAGGGTCAATAACACCCATGGAACCGGACTGGCGGTGGATAGGACCTACGCCGTGAGTTGCCTGCAGCTTGTGCTGGTTCCATCTCTTGATCGCACCGGTGTAACCGTGACCCTTCGTCATACCTGTTACGTCGACCTTCTCGCCTGCGGCGAAGGTATCGGCTGTAATGACGTCGCCTACGTTGTAAGCGGAGCAATCAGCCAGACGGAATTCCTTGAGGTATCTCTTGTAGGCAACGCCTGCCTTGTTGAAATGACCCTGCTCAGCCTTGGTCAGGTGCTTTTCCTTTGCATCCTTGAAACCAAGCTGGATAGCTTCGTAACCGTCATTCTCTTTGGTTTTCTTCTGTGCTACTACGCACGGACCGCATTCAACGAGAGTGACGGGAGTTACGTTTCCGTTCTCGTCGAATACCTGAGTCATACCGATTTTCTTACCGATAATACCCTTTTTCATTTTCTTTCCTCCTGTAAATTATTGGTCGGTCGCCGATGCGGTTGGACCGACGTGATTTACAAAGTTACCGAGCCGAAGTTTCTTTCTTCGTCGGCTGTTATCTTTGTTTTGCAAGTCTTGATATCGCGGTGCTTGATGTAAGCTGATTAAAGCTTAACCTCGATCTCAACGCCTGCGGGGAGCTCGATGTTCATCAGCGCGTCAATGGTCTTTGCAGACGGCTTCATGATATCGATCAGTCTCTTGTGAGTGCGCATTTCGAACTGCTCACGGCTATCCTTGTACTTGTGCACTGCGCGGAGGATCGTGATGATCTCCTTCTCAGTGGGAAGCGGGATAGGACCGGAAACCTGGGAACCGTTATCCTTAGCAACCTTGACGATCTTCTCAGCTGCGGTATCGATAAGGGTGTGGTCGTAGCTCTTCAGACGAACTCTGATCTTTTCCTTTACTGCCATTTTGTTTTGCCTCCTTTTAGATTTCGTTCCGTTCTCGGTAACCGCTTCCCCGTTCCATACGCACGCGTATATATTAATGGAA
>JAZLDE010000081.1:0-3539 GCA_045614625.1 Eubacteriales bacterium | reverse complement strand
TTCTTGGCCACTTCTTGCCGCGTAGCAAGAAGTGGCATAAAAAGTCGGTACAGCGCGGCGCGAAGCTGTACGCGCGTCCGTAGAAGAAAAAGAAGAGAATACCGTTGTTTGCTCATTAACAAAAAATATCATTTTCATATTTCATCTTTCCACAAAAAAGAAAGGGAATTTTTCCACATATGCAACCCACCATTATCAACGTCATCTTCCGCGCAGGTCGCGGTGAATGCCAAACCATGTCCAAAGAAGCCACCACAGGCGAGCGCTACGGTGAGCTTCCCATTGCCCGCCGTCATGGCTATCAGTTCGACGGCTGGTATACCTCGGACGATAAGCTCGGTCAGCGCGTCAGCGCAGGCGATCTCGTCACAAGCGACGAGGATATCGTTCTCTACGCTCGCTATTCCAAAAAGAAGGGCGCGGCCGCCCAAAAGAAAAAGTCGTCCTACCGCCTGCAAAAGAACGTGCTGTTCGCGCTGCTTGGCGTCGTCGCGCTGCTCATCGTCGCCTTCTTCGTGGTCAATTACATCGTCAGCATCATTCCGTTCACCGACTTCGACGGTGCCGAATATAAGGCCAAAAAGGTCGACGGTGTTTACTCCATTTTCGATGCCGACGGCTACCAGCTGGAAACCAACGAGGACGGCTATTATCTGACCCAGATTGGAACACAGCTTAAGCTCGATCCCGTGACGGGTAAAATCACCGTATTTGCCGCCGTTGCCACCGAGGGTATCGAGGTTGCGGGCGCGGCGCAGAGAATTCTGATGTTCGCCCAGATCAAGCAAGCCAACGTGGTCAGCCTTGAGGTCAAAAACCACAACGGAAGCTTCAAGATCTACACCAAAGACATCACGGCCGAGAAAAAAGAAATTTACATCGAAGGCTACGAAGACGGTAAATATCTCGTATCTTACAATCCCGAGCTGTACGCCTATCTGTGCGTAGCCGCGGGCTATCCTTTGACCATCAACAAGCTGCCGACCGACCGCGTCACCGAGCTGGGACTGGCCGAATATGGTTTGGTCAGCGAGACGAGAACGGACGAAGAAGGCAACGAATACGAATACACCCCCATTGAATATACCATCACAGGCGCGCTCAAGAACGCCGACGGCAGCTGGAAAAAGGATGCCGACGGTAAGGTCGTGACCGTAACCCACACCGTCATCATCGGCGACCCCGTCGTTGGTAACGGCGGTTATTACTGCATGCTCAAGGGCGACAACAAGGTCTACATAATGAACAACGACAACTACGAAAAGGCGTTGTTCCAGCCCATTGAAAATCTGATCACGCCTCGCATCACCTATCCCGCCACCATAAACACCTGCTTTAACGTCGAGAACTTCCTGCTGGGCAGCTGCATCAACGGCAACCGCCTCAACATCGACGTTGACGTTGCGTTCGACTATATCGACCTGACCATGCGCTCGAGCACCATGTACTCGGCCGAGCCCTACCAGACGGGCAGCGGCTATCGCTATCAGTTTGGCGGCTATCGCCTCCACAGCGACGTGCTCAGCACCATTTTGCAGGCCATGTACGAGCCCTCCATTGCCAAGATCTGCAAGCTGGGCATTCACAAGGACGACAGCGTACTCGCTGATTACGGTCTGGATAAGCCCTATAAGATCCTTTCGTACGATTTGCAGCTGGATACCAACGGAGACGTTAAGTTTGACTCGTTCGTAACCAACACGCTCTGGATCAGTGAAAAGACCGAAAACGGCACCTACTACGTTTATTCCGAGCTGTGCGACGTCGTTGCTGAGGTTAAGCAGATCTCGATGTATTTCGTCGAATTTGACACGCTGGATTGGATCAATCCCGCCGTCATTTGGCACAACCTCGCCTATCTGAAGACGATGGACATCATCTCGCCCAGCTATTCCTCTCATCTGGAATTTGACAACTCCCGCTCGGACCAGAGCGAGAACGTCAACTCGCTGGACATTCAGTTCACCATCAACGGTGTCACACCCGACTACATCGTCTACAAGACGGCCTACGCCACGGGCAAGATCACCGAGGAAAATCCCGTTTACAACCTGCGTCAGTTCTACAAGACGCTGCTTTCGATGACCATTGGCGGCGATGCTCGCGTGGGTGATCATTTCCCCTTGAGTGAGGAAGAAATGGCCGCGCTCCGCGCACTGGACGACAGCAAGTGCCAGCTGATCATTTCGATCGACGCCGAGGACTACGCCAAGACCACCAACCCCAGCTATTTCCCGCAAAACAACAAAAAGCAGATGGTCTTCCGCTTCTACCGCTATTCGGAGGGCAGATCCTACATGACCATCAACGGCGAGGGCGAATTTTTCGTTGAGGCATCCTTTGTTGAAAAGATGCTCGCCGACGCCAAGCGTCTGGAGGACGGTATTTTGATCGACTCCACCGCCAAAAATTGATTTGATTGATACCGGACGGGCCGCGTACAGCGCGTATGCGGTCCGCCTTTGAAAGGACGTTTTCATGGAGTTTATTTTAGCATCCGCCTCGCCCCGCCGCAAAGAGATCCTCTCGCATTTAGGACTGGAATTTACCGTTGTTTGCGCCGACGCGGACGAAACGAGCGACGAGAAAAACGGCGCACGTCTGGTCGAGATCCTCTCCCACCGCAAGGCAACGGCCGTACAAAGTGCCTTGCACAAGGCAGGTAAATTGACCGAGGATACGGTCATTTTGGCAGCCGATACGGTCGTCGTCAGCCCTGACGGTGAGATTTTGGGCAAGCCGCGCGACAAAGCGGACGCGATGCGAATGCTTCGCCTATTGTCCAATCGCACCCACTGTGTCATCAGCGGCATTTGCGTGCTGCGCGGCGATAAGATCGTTACGGCGCACGAGGTGACCGAGGTGACGTTTGCTCCCTTGTCGGATCAGATCATGGAGAGATACGTCGACAGCGGTGAGCCGATGGACAAGGCAGGGGCATATGGAATTCAGGACACGGCGTCGCTGTGGATCAGCGGCATTCGCGGTGATTATTTCAACGTCGTGGGATTGCCTGTGTATCGGCTGGAAACGACGTTGAGAGAGCAGTTTGGGCTTTCCATTTGGTGAAAATTTAGTTTTTCTGCATCTTCTTCTACGGACGCGCACACAGCTCCGCGCGTGCGCTGTGCGGGCAAGGATGCTACTTCTTGGCCTTCCCCAAGAAGTAGCCAAGAAAGGAACCAAAGGGCCTAATGCCCTTTGGATTCCCGCAACGCGAAAAGTCGCGACGCTTCGCTCTGCTCATTTTTTTCGCGAAGTTTTAGAAATTCAGCTTTTGCGTTTGCAAGTTAAAGAAACTTGCAAACACGGAAGTCGCACGCAACGAGCGAAAGCAAATGCTTTAACTATCTGCGACGCACCTCAGTCCAACTAATATTTTAACAAAAACGCCCTTGCCTTTTCCGCCTGCCGCGCGTGGTGGCAAAGCGGCGAGAGATGTATTGAATCAAATATGTTTTTCTCGTCTTTCTCTTTAAAGCGCGGCACGGAATGAAGTAAAAAGTGATAGCCTGCTTGCAATAGGAGGCGGATCTTTG
>JAZLDE010000080.1:0-4381 GCA_045614625.1 Eubacteriales bacterium | reverse complement strand
AGGATTGGCATTCCGGTGATGAAGAAGAATTCGTTATGGCTGCAGAATATTATCTTTGCTATTTATCGGGAAACTATACAAAAGAACAGTTAATTTCAAAAGCAAAAAAACAGTATGGAGGTAATTGTCCAACATCGGTTGCCATTTTTGAATTGTTGTTGCAGGAACTCGAAATCCCTAAAGATTATGATAAATGGTTAATATGGCAGTTTAGAAATGGTAAATTATAAGTTTACAGTTAGTGTTTGATGTCATCTATTTCGGTCGCCAAACACAAAAACAAAAAGGAGTGGTTTGGGCTCCTTCTCATAAGGAAGTTTACCGTAGGGGCGACCATTGGTCGCCCGCGGGCGTTCGATGAACGCCCCTACAAAACAATATCAAACTTCTTTATGAGAACCACCCATTATCCACGCCTTTTTGTTTTTGGCTATGGTACTGTAGATTCTCACCCAGCCCCGTAACGCAAAGCGTTACGGGATTAGGTTCGCATTTTGCGAGCAAGCCGACGGGAGCTCGCTCACGAGAGGCGCGAGCAAAAAATTCTCGCCGCAGGCGAGTACCCTAGTCTAAAAAAGAGAGTGGACAAGCCACTCTCTTTCCTTTTATGTATCTTGTTTTTTACCAAAATACCGCCTCATCACCAAGAGCAGCCCCACGCCGAGGATGGGGAACAGCGCCGAGAGGAGCATACCCGTTTTCATGCCAAGCTGCTCAGGCGTGATGCCAAGCGTCGTGCTCATGCTCTGCGCCCAAGAGCTGGCGGACACCGTGTCAACGACAATGCCCATGGCCTGCGGTGCGATCGATGCGCCAAAGTCGCCGCCTGCCGCCATCAAGGCGTAGGCCACGATGCCGGGATTGGGTAGCTTTTCTTCCATGAGAATGAGGGTACCCGGCCAGAGCATCGAGGTGCAAAAGCCGGTCAGCACGCAGGCAATCAGAGCGACGAGGGGGATATTGCAAAGTCCCGCTGTCAGATAGCACACGACGGCGCCTGCCATGCCGGCGAGCAGAACGCCCATAATGTTGCGTCCAAATTTGGCGTACAGCGTGCGTCCAAAGCCGAGCAGCAGGGCAAAAGCGGCCATGCCGAACACGTCACCGATTACTTTGGCGACCTGCAGCGCGGTTTCCATGTAGCCCGAGATCCAGTTGGTCATGACGTTCTCGGCGGCACTGCCAAGAAAGATGCAGGCCACGCACAGAGCCATGCCGACACCACGCTTTTTGACGGCAGAGGGGGTGGCGCTGTCGTTATGAGACACGCTGACGGGGGGCATGGGAGAAATACAGAACAACACGCAGGCAATCAGCGGCAAAAGAGCAAAGAACAGCGTCAGATAGGTCCAGTTGTGTGTGCCGCACAGCTTAAAGAAGAGCGTGCTGATGATGACCACGCTGAGCACGCCCCAGGCGTACAGCGAATGAAGCAGGCTCATATCCTTCTCCGGATGCTCCGAGGGAATGGCGGCCACCACAGGGCTGATCAGCACCTCGCAAAGGCCTGCCGCGACGGAGAACAGTACTGTTCCCGTCAAGAGCCCTACGTAGGCGTATTGGGGCAGCAGCCACGGAATAAGCGCGTAGACGAGCAGACCCGCCGAGGTCAAAAGGGGCATGACGCGCACCGTGTTTTTAATATTAAAATATTTGGTGAAAAAGCTGAAAATAAGGTCGACTGTCAGCTGGGTGCAGAAATTGACGCAGACCAGCGTGCCGAGTAGCGTGTAGGAGATGTCGTACATCTCGCGGAAGGTCATAAACAAAAGGGGCGGAAGGCTAAAAATGGACGACATTGCAAGATAAGCGAAAAAGCAAGCCCGCTTTGTGCGGGTATAATTTGGCGTTGACATGACACACCTCAGAAAAAATGATGATATGGGGAGTATACCATAGATTTTCTGTTTTGTCAACCGATGAAAAAAACAAAAAAATCACTTGCAACTTTCGTCGCAAGTGATTTTTTTGATTTAAGTATTACTCTTCGTCGTACTTCTTTTCAACGAATGCGTTAACCTTTCTGATCTCTTCCTCGGTCTGGCCGATGTTTTCAGCGATCAGAGACTGGATGTCAGAGTTACCGGAGTTGCACAGACGCAGCAGCTTATCCTGCAGGCCTGCGGGCTTATCCCAGTACTGACCGGGGTCATACGAACGGGTCTCGAAGATGATCTGCAGGCTTCTCTTAGCCTCAGCGGTCTTAGCGGCACGGCCGTACAGAATGGTATCGTACAGAACGGGAGTTACGTTGTAGTAACCCTCATAGCTCAATACTTCCAGAATAACAGCGGACATTTCGGTGTCAGCCGTAGCGGCGGGAATACCCAGTACGCAGTCATGGTGTACCCAAACCAGAGAGGAGTAGTTTTCCTGATCCTCGTTCAGCTTAGGCATGGGAAGGATACCGTAGTCGGTGGTCATGTTACGCAGCTTGGTAACGGCGGTCTTTACGCAAGAAGCGGTCTTGAACAGAGCCTTGTCAATGGTAAACAGATCCTCAACGTCATCGTTACCGACCAGCTTGTTGTCGATACGGTTGGTATTCCAGTCAGCGTAGTGGAAATCCTCGTGGATGTCGATCAGAGTGGTAATGGATTCATCCGTCTGACCCAGATCGTATACAACGTAACCGTCTTCGTCAATGTGAGCATAGCGGAAGCCCAGCGCGTTGTACAGCATGTGGGTATCGTCGTCAGAGCCCTGTACGCCCCACATATCATCAACGGAGTTCATCAAATCGTCGCTATCCAGAGAGGAAGCAACGGTCTCAGCAGCCTCCAGCATAGCGTCCCACGTCCAGGAGCCGTCCTCTACCATTGCGTAGAAGTCGTCCAGACCGTAGCTTTCAGCGATGTCGGGGTTGAAGTACATAGCGGTGGTAGCACCCTTGTCGCGCAGCAGCATTTCGGTTGCGCAAACGTACAGAGACTCACCCAGCGTGTAGGATGCAACAGCGTCCTGAACCCACCAAGGCTGGTCGGTGTGCAGAATGTTCTGGTCTGCATATACGTTCATGTCAGCCAGGTACTCAGCGTCAACCAGCTCCCATGCGCCCAGCGAGCGGATGGTAACGAGCTGAATTTCGTTGGCGGACGTCATGTGGTTGTTCTTGACTCTGTCAACGTAACCTGCGTTAACGCCCTTGTATTCAGCCGTGATCTCAACGCCGTATCTGTCCTCTGCAATAGCGTTACGCTCGAGGATCTGCTTACTGATCAGGTCGCCGTCGTCCATGCTGACGTCGCCCTCTTCCCACGGAATCCAAGCAGTGCCTGCCTGGTTTTCCTGGTCAACGGACCACTGAAGAATGTGGAACGAAGCAGCTGTACCATTGTCAGCGAAGTTGTATTCCTCGGGGAACTTCAACTCGATGCGAACGGGTTCCTCAGGTTGTTCTTCTCCCGGGGTGTTGGGAGTGCTGGGGGTGTTGGGAGTGTTGGGATTTTGGGGATCGGAAGGATTTTCCGGATCCTTACAAGCAACCAGACCCACGCATACGGACACAACCATCAGCAGTGCCAGTAAAAGGGATAAAAATTTTTTCATATGAGGCCTCCTAATTAAATTTCGAAGCGCGTACCGCTTCCTACAAAGTCTCAATTATATTTTACCATAATTTTAGAAATTGTCAAGGGGCATTTTGTTGTTTGTGACCAAGAATATCAAAAACAAGAACGGCAATTTGGTGTTTTTATTCACAAATATTGGAAAACGCGAAAAAGCGAGAAAAATAAAGGGAAAAAAGAGGGTTTTCTATTGACAGAGGAAGGGCTGGGTGGTATAATATCAGGGTTGAAAATGAGAATGGTTCTCAAATTTGAGTGGCGTTGGGGAGAGTTTTGTTTGATTTTCAAACAGCTTCTTCTTTTGACGCGCACACAGCTTCGCGCGTGCGCTGTGCAGAGTTTTGATGCCACTTCTTGGTACGCCCCAAGAAGTGGCGGAAGAAACGCGCCAAAGGGCCTAATGCCCTTTGGATACCCGCAGCGCGAAAAGGTCGCGTCGCTTTCGCTCTGCTCATCTTTTCGCGAAAAGATACGTCTTCAGCCTTTGCGTTTGCAAGTTAAAAAAACTTGCAAACACGGAAGACGCACGCAACGAGCGAAAGCAACTGCTTTAACTATCTGCGACGCACCCTACGTCAACTAAATTTCAAACAAAAACGCTTTTGCTGTCTCTGCCTGCCGCGCGTGATGGCAAAGTGGCGAGTGATGAAGAAAAAGCATAGATGTCTTTTTCCTCTGTGCGCTTTGCAGAGCGGCACGGAAAGGGAGATCCAAGAGGGAACGTCTTGGCGCGTTTCTTGGTCACTTCTTGCCGCGCAGCAAGAAGTGACACGAAAAGCTGGCACACCGAGCGCGCGCAGCTGTGCGAGGCT
>JAZLDE010000079.1:0-7976 GCA_045614625.1 Eubacteriales bacterium | reverse complement strand
TTTGTTGCTATTAAAGAGGGAGCTTGATATTATGTTGTGAAAAGTAATGTGTTGCGTAACAAATTGCGTAACACGCTCCTAAAAGCTGCGGGACAGGGCATCAAAAAGCACAATTAGGGGGGATGAATTTTCATCCTCCCTAATTGTCGAAAAATCCTTACGCCATAAAGCAAAAATAAAGCCGAACGGATTTGCATCCATTCGGCTTTGTTTGGTCTGAGTGACAAGACTTGAACTTGCGGCCTCTACCACCCCAAGGTAGCGCGCTACCAGCTGCGCCACACCCAGATCACCGTGATTCTCATCACAGCCTGACTATTATAGCACGAGTTGGCGGTCTTGTCAACACTTTTTTTCAAATTTTGCAAACTTTTTTGCAAAATCGTCTTTTGGCACAACAGAAGTCGAAAAGTCAACGCTTCTTTGCGGCAACATGCAAAATGTAGCCGATTGCATCGGCGAGATCGCTCGCCATCAGGGCGTGTTCACCGAGTGTGGAAGCGGTGTGATCGCCAGCCATGGCATGAATGAGGACACCGAGCGCGGTGAGAAGTGCGGGAGAGGGGGTGCTGTTGTTGCGGTGTTGTGCCAACAGCGAGCCGATCAATCCGGCCAGACAATCGCCCGAGCCGCCGGTTGCCATGCCGCTGTTTCCGTGCAATTGCAGATAGTATGATTGGCCGTCTGCGATGATGGTGCGCGAATCCTTGAGTACGCAAATGGCCCCATAGCGTTGCGCCAGTGTGTTGGCGGCGAAAAACAAATTGTTGGTGATCGTTTCAATCGGGCAGGCGAGCAGGCGAGAGGCTTCGCCAAGATGAGGCGTCAGTATGGTCGGAGACTTGCGATCGGCGACACGAGATTGCAAACGATCGTGCTTGGCGATTAGATTCAATGCGTCGGCATCGAGAACGAGCGGCTTGACGCAAAGTCGCAGGACGGTTTCGGTCAGCGCGCATGCTGCATCGCTCGTTCCAAGTCCGCACCCAAGCACCACGCTGTCCGCACGGCTCAAAAGGGAGGTGAGAGTGTCTTCGACGGGAATGTTTTGAGGATCAAACGAGGAGAGGACCGCCTCGGGAAGGAGCGTTTGCAGTACGGCACGGTTAGCGTCGGCCGTCAAAAATTCAACCAGCCCCGCGCCTGCGCGATAGGCACTTTTAGCGGCGAAATAGGGGGCACCGCTCATGCCGGGAAAGCCACCGATGACCAGCACTCGACCAAACGTTCCTTTGTTGGCGTAGGCGGGACGCTGAAGAATGGGGGCGAGATCGGCGGACGAGAGGAGATGCATATTTACAGAGTCAAGGGCTTCGGTCGTGATGCCGATGTTACATACGCGCAGTCGGCCGACGTGCGCGGCGGCGGGGTAGAGCAAAAGCCCTGTCTTGGGATAGGCGATGGTTGCGGTGACGGTTGCACGGATGGCGGTGCCGAGGATATTACCCGTATCGGCATGCACGCCCGAAGGCACGTCAACGGCCAGTACAGGCGTTTTGTCCTTGGCGGCGCTCTCATTCACCTTTTCGATCCAATCGGCTGCAAGTCCTGTTATTTCGCGGCACAGACCGATACCGAACAGTGCATCGACGACGATGGTTCGATTGGGGCGCAATTCGGGCAGGACGGGAAGCGTTTGCCCTCCGACGTCGTGCCAAAGCATATACTGCCGGGCACACTCGACGCTCATTTTTTCAGTGAGCGGTACGTTGTCCTGCCAGGCGCCTGCATAGCAGACGACAGCGTCCATGCCCTCGTCAAATAAAAAGCGAGCCATGGCAAAGCCGTCGCCTCCGTTGTTGCCGCTGCCGCACAAGAGGATGATCTTGGTTTTGTCGTTCAGGGCAAATACAGCCTCGTCGCGCATGACCTCAATGGCTGCGCGCGCGGCGCGTTCCATGAGTTGCTGTGATGGGACGTGCTTTTCGTTGATCGTATATTCGTCACACGTGCGCATTTGTTCGGCAGAAAGCAAAGGGAGCATAGACACCTCCGTGAACTTGATGCTATTAGTATAGCACGAAAGGCGATGCGGTGCAAGAGTTTTTTGAAAAGTGTATCGGTGAAACGGACACTGCTGTTGACTTTTGAGTGTTTTGGGGTATAATAGTAAAAGAATCATCAAAAGGAGGACGGCATGGGCGTATTTTTTCTTTGCTTTTTACAAATCGTGTTATATACGCTCGGCGTCATCGTTGTGTGCGGTCTGACCGTTGAGGTATGCTATCGCCTTTGCTTTGTGTTGATGGGGCGACGGGCGGGGCGGCTGTTCTGGTTTGCGACTTCTTGGCTGGGAACGCCCGTGCATGAGGCAGGACACGCTTTGATGTGTTTTTTGTTTGGTCATCGAATTGAGAAAATGCGCTTGGTTCCCAGCCGTGCGGGCGGTGCGATGGTCGAGCACAGCTATAATAATCGCAATGTTTACGCGACGCTGGGTAATTTGTTCATCGCGATTGGCCCCGTATTTACGGGACTTGGTGTTATTCTCCTGACGCTGCATATAGTCTATCCCGAGTCGCTGCAAGCCTACTTTGTATCTCTTGAAGCGTTGCTTGCCGGTAGCGCATCAGAGCGGGATATTTTTGCCGGTATATGGCAGTTTATTCAAGGGCTCGGGAGCGAGGGAACGCGCGCTTTATGGGCACGCATTCTTGCGGGGATCGTTTTGTTTTCTATGGCGCTTCACGTGCGATTGAGCACGGCTGACGTGCGAGGTATGCTGCGCGGCCTTCCCAACTATCTTGTCATCTGTGCGCTGGTGGCAGGGGTGATCGCGCTGATGGGCGGCGAGGCACCTGCGCGCGCGGCGATCGTGCTGCAGCAATTCGCTTGGATCGTGGTGGCTTTGTTTAGCCTGATCTTGGTTTTTGCCGTGATACAGCTTACCATCGTCTTGATTTATCGTGTGTTCGCGTATTTGATCGTCGGGCCGAGCCGCGAGAAGGTGAATCTTTCTCGCTATAAAGACTACCGTGACCGCGATTGGGATGAATTCAAGCAATAAAAAAACAGCAGCTTTACCACAGGGCAAAGCTGCTGTTTTTCGTTTGGATCATTCGCTCATGGGAGCCAATGCGTATTTTTCTGCATAATGGTTGTACTGCGCCTTGTATTCCTCGCTGTCGTGACGAACGGCACGCAGGGACTGGTGCAGATTCATGTTGCGGTTAGCGATATCCAGCACACAGCCCGCGATGTTGGAGCAGTGGTCGGACACGCGCTCGAGGTTTGTCAGAAGATCTGACCAGATAAATCCTGCACTGATGGTGCAGTTGCCTTGCTGCAAACGCAGAATGTGGCGGGCGCGCAGCGCCTCCTTGAGGCGGTCGATGATCTGCTCCAGTGCCTCGACCGACGCGGCGGCGCCTACGTCGTTATTTACGAAGGCGGCAAGCGACAGCGCGAGGACCTCGCGCGTAGCATCGGTGATAACCTTGAGCTCCGCTGCGGCTGCCTCAGACAGCTCGATCTCTTTTTCGCGCAGCTCTTCGGAGGACTCAAGCAGATTGACGCTGTGGTCAGAAATACGCTCGAAGTCACCGATCATGCGGAGCAGCTCGGCGGCCATGGCGCTCTCTTGCTCGGACATCTGATGGCTACTCAGCTTGACGAGATACGTGCCCAGAATGTCCTCGTAGTGGTCGGTCAGATCTTCGTCCTCGCGAACGGATTCGGCAAGGGCAGGAGTATAATCGCTCAGCGAGGTAATGCTGTTCTCCAGCGCACGGACGGCAACGCCTGCCATGGTGACAGCAAGCGAGCGGCTACGCTCCAGCGCAATGGCGGGAGTGGCGAGCCAACGGTCGTCCAGCTCGCTCTGCTGCTCGGGGGCTTTGGCGTCGGGCACCAGGCGGCAAGCCAGCTTTTCAAGCAGACTTGCGGCAGGGAAGAGGACGATGGTACAAATGATATTAAACGCACTGTGTGCGATAGCGATGCCGTGATACGAGGCGGCCTGCTCCAGCATGGGAATATAGACAAGCTCTTTGACGATGCTGAAAATGGCAAGGCAGATGATCGTACCGATGACGTTAAAGGACAAGTGCACGACGGCAGTGCGCTTTGCGTTTTTTGTTGCGCCCATAGAGGAGAGCACAGCCGTGACGCAGGTACCGATGTTCTGACCCATGATGATGGGAATGGCGGCACCGAAGGAAACCTGTCCCGTCGAGGACAGCGCCTGCAGGATACCGACCGACGCGGACGAGGACTGAATGATGGCCGTCAGGATGGCACCGGCCAGCACGCCCAGAATGGGGTTGGTGAAGGTGATGAACAGCTCCTGGAAGGCGGGAACGTCACGAAGGCCTGCAACTGCGCCCGACATGGTGTCCATACCAAACATCAGCGTGGCGAAGCCCAAAAGAATCATGCCGGTGTCCTTCTTTTTATTGTTCTTGCCGAACATGAAATAGGCAATACCGATCAGGGCAAGGATGGGGGTGAAGGAGGTGGGCTTGAGCAGCTGTACCCACAGCACGTCGCTGTCGATGCCGCCAAGGCTCAAGATCCATGCGGTGACTGTTGTACCGACGTTGGCACCCATAATGACGTTGATTGCCTGTTTGAGCGTCATCAGTCCCGAGTTAACGAAGCCGACGACCATGACGGTAGTAGCAGAGGAAGACTGAATGATGGCGGTCACGCCCATACCTGTCAGAAAGCCTGCGAAGCGGTTGTTGGTCAACCGTCCTAAAATCGCCTGCAGGGCACTGCCCGCGCGGCGCTCCAGCGACTGGCCCATGACGTTCATACCGAATAAAAACAGAGCAAGTCCTCCGACGAGTGTCAGAACATCAAAAATATCCATACCCGATATTGATCCCTTTCGTTTTTGAAATGTAACATGTGAAAGAATGTCGAAAAGTATCCCACATACTCCCAGTATATTATACCCCGATTTTTGGCGAGTGTCAAGAGGGATGGTGAAAATCTATCCAACGGACAAAAAGCAGCCCCCGCTCGCTTGGTGCGACGGAGGCTGATAGGATCACTCTGTTCGGTTTATGGATCTTTGCTGATCAAAGCCCTCGGGATAGCGGCGCTTGAGCTTTTCAATGTTGCGAGTCAGTACCTCTTCCAGATCTACGTCCAGGACGGTTGCTGTTTCGGCCAGGTACCAGGCAATGTCGCCCAGCTCGCCAATCAGCTTTTCGCGATCGAGCTCGTGTCCCTGCGCCAAGTGCTTTTTGACGATGTCAATGGCCTCGCCCGCTTCACCGCACAGTCCCATAACGCCGTTGATGAGAACGTCCTTTTTGTCCAAATTGGGGTTGAGCGTCGTCATTGCCAGACGCTGATATTCGTTGATGGTCATGGTGCATCTCCTTTGCTTTTTACGCCAGTGGGTATTCTAACATCATTATAGCATATATCGATGCAATGCGCAAGATATAAAAAGAAAAGGCACATCTTTCGATGTACCTTCTCTTTTTGGTGCGGGCTAGCGGACTTAGGAACCCGGTTTTGCGCATAAAGACAGCAGCACCGCATTATTACTCACAGCGCAAAACGAGCAATCCTTACGGATTGCGAGGATCGGCGTAATCAAATTCGAACGAAAAAAAGAACAAGCCGACCTTTTTGGTCGACTTGTTCTTTTTTGGTGCGGGCTAGAGGACTTGAACCTCCACAACCTTGCGATCATAAGAACCTGAATCTTACGCGTCTGCCAATTCCGCCAAGCCCGCATCCGGTGTTGCGCTGCGGTTTCGCAACGTGACTATTATACCACTTTTTTCACAAATGTCAATACCTTTTTTCAAAAAAAATAAAAAAAATTCAATTTTTTTCGTTGGCAGTCCCAAAAAGGAAAAACAGCGCCGCGAAAGCCGCGGCGCTGTGGGTGTTTGATTGGTTTAATCGGTGATAGCAAAGGCGTATTCGCCCGTGCTGCCTTGAATATCGTCGCGCAGGAAGCGGCGGCCAATGGCGGAATACAAATCGAGATGGGCGCCTCGGCTGACCTTGACGTCAATTGTCTGTGCCGTGTTGGCCTGCTGGCTGAACTGGCCGTTTGCGTCCAATGGACCTACGTGCTGGAAGACGATGCCGCTGACCTCAGCGCTGCCGCCTTGAATGCTGATGGCGCCGTGTCCCGAGGCGGGAGTGACGCGAGCATCAAAGCCGTCTAAGATCAGATTGCCGTTTTTGAGCACGACGAGATCACTCGGCACGTAGTTGTAGCTGGAGGCGCTGCTTGCGACGAAGCGGACGGTGGAATCATCGTCCACGTCAACGTAAATGGCGAGATTGCCCTCGGGTGTTGCGCCCGGAACAATGTCATCCATGAAGTTGAGAAGCATCAGATCGTTATCATACGAGCCCTTGACGCGGATGCCGCACAGAGAACCGTCAACACCGCTGCCGATGACCAAGCCGTCAAAGCCGCCCGTGAAGTCCATGCCGTAGCGGGCACGATAGTTAAAGATGAACAGCAGTTGCTCCTCGACCGTCTCACCGAACGAATAAGCGGTCAGATTTGCATTCATGTGGTTGAACAGCGCCACCGCCATGTCTCCCGAGCCGAACGCACCGCTGGCATCGTCGAGCTTGGTGCCCCAGACCGAGGCGTAGAAGGTGATGTTGAAATGAGTATTCATGATGATACCCGCACTGCTGCTACCGTCCAGTGCGATGCCGCGCGAGAGGATACAGCCGGTGATATTGTCCACGTAGTGACCGCCGCAATCGGCACTTGCCATGTCGATGGCCTGATAGGTGTTGCCGAAGCAGAGATCGCGCAGTACACAATCCTGACCCATGACGCGTACGGTGTAGGGATAGGCCTTGATATTGTTCCATGCCTGCTCGGGATACCAGAAGGTGAGTCCGCGCAAGCCCGAACCTTTTTTCATGGTGATAAACGCGTCGCCGTCAGCATCACCTTGATTGGCAGTGATGTAAATGACCGAGCCCTCGCCCGTGGTGACGTGCATGCTCTCGTGGATGCCGCGCAGCTCAACGCCCGTGGGGATGACCAGGCGGTCGGTGATATTGTAATATCCTGCGGGAACGTAGACGATACCGCCGTTCTTTTCTGCCGCGTCGATGGCCTTTTCAAAGGCGAGCGTGTCGTCCTCTTTGCCGTCGCCCTTCGCGCCGTAGTCAAGGACGTTGAAAACCTGAGCGCTTGCCGCGATGACGGGCGGCTTGGGGATGTTCAGCGTGAAATCGGGCGTGGCGGGAAGGGAAGACACCGAGTCTGTCTGCACGACGCTGTGCTTTTCGTCAAGCTCGTTGACGCATTCGCCCGAGATCTTGTTGTTGGTGATGACGGCGGCTTTCACGGTGACTCCGATATTGTAGGCCTTGGAGCAGGCGGAAAGGTCATTGTTGGTCAGCAACAGAACGCTACCTTCGGCTACCACGGTATATTCGTCGTTGCCGCTTGTGAGCGTGCTGTTCTGGATGGCAAGCGTACCGTTTGCATCGCGCATTGCCCAAACGCACTTGCCATTGGGCGCGTTGAGGGTACAGTCATACAGACGAAGCGTGCTTTCAGTTGCTGTACCCTCTACCAAAACAGCAGAAGAGCCTTCCAAGGTGCTGGAAATGTTGGCCATCGAGATGGAGGCGCTGTTGTATTGGTGATGAATGCCGATGGCGCATTCCGTAATATCTATTTTTGCAATGTTGGTATATCCCGCTGTTTCGCCGTTGTCATCGGGATTGCGTTCAAGCAACAGACCGATACCGCAGGAGTCGATGGAAATATCATACATCATCTGTCCGTCGGTGCGCATGAGGATGATGCCGGTGGCATTCTTTTGCATTTGGGAGGCGATGGTTGCTCGGTTTTCGCCCGTAAAGGCAGCCCAATATTGAGGGCCGATGCGCATCGAAGTAATGCGAGCGCAGTCGTAGCACTTGTTGATCTTGAAGCCGTAGTCCAGAGCGGACATATAAACGTCGTCGATGCGGGGGAGCTGATTGCCCTCGTCTGCCGCGATGCCGCGATACGCGTTGACGAT
>JAZLDE010000078.1:0-14092 GCA_045614625.1 Eubacteriales bacterium | reverse complement strand
AGAAGCGGCGTGTAAACGCCAAGCTCGCCCACCAGATCGTTAACCGTCCGAAAGACGGTCTGATTCATGGTCGGGCGCATCCAACCCCGCCACCGTCCCCAAAAATCCGTCAGCTCGCGAACAGACAAGATCGCCTGCTCGTCGGGGATGGCTGGCAGCTCCTCGACCGTCTGCCGCATCGTCCCGCTGACATAGTGATTCATAACCATACTGCCAACGACCAGCGCGATCATCAGCAAAAATAACACTAGAGATATGCGAACCGCTCTCATCCCGATCTCTCCTTTCGCAAAAGCTCCGTCTTGCCCGCATCGTTACACAAAAGATACAGCACGTCCGATTGCCGTATCTTTTTCTTTTTCAAATGTGCCGTAAGACGAGCATCATCCCAGCCCAACAGCTTCATGTTGTATTCGTTGACAGCGCCGTCGCTGATGAGCAGGTGCATCATGCCCTCGCGCTTGACCGAAAGCGAAAGATCCGAGGGCGTGGCAGGGCGAAATTGCTCCTTTTGAATGACCGACAGCTGCCCGTTCTTTTCTAAAATGGCGTACGCCACCTCGCAAGGATCACCGATCCCCTGCTGTCGCAGCCCGGCGAACAGCTCGTCGATTGACAGCCGATTGCGGGCAAGCTCACCTTGATCCAGCTTGCCGTCGCGGATGAGCATGCTGGGCGGTGCTTCGATCTTGCTCCGCAATCTCGGATGGCGGGAAAGCAACAGCGCCATACACACCTCCAGCGTCAACAGCGTCACGATGGGCACAACGGCGTAAAGCAGCGGCACGTCGGGGTTTTCGATGGGCAGCGTCGCGATCTCGGAAAGCAACAGCGTCGTGATCAGCTCGGACACCTCCAATTGCCCGATCTGCCGCTTGCCCATCAGCCGCATCGCCCCCGTAACCATCAAATAGATCAAAAGCGTCCGAATCAAAATCGTGATCACGCTCTCACCCCCTTTGATAATAAAATACCCCAAACGCGCCACGATATACAAAACCGCACGGCAGGCAAAACGCTAACCGTGCGGTTTGATTTTTATTCACATGTCAAAGATGGCGCAAAACCCAGCTGATGATTTCGTGCAAATACGAAAAGCCGAAAATGCAAGGCAACAGATGCACAATCGCGCTCCAGCCGTCCATGCACAGGCCCATAAACGTGCATTTCTCCCTCCGCTCGCATACGTAAAAAGTGATCAGCAGGATAAAGGCAAACAGCGCAAGAATGCCCACGAGCAGGCTTGCGGGATGAGCGATGGGATTGCGGTGGGACGTGGTGACCCCATACACAAGGACACAATACAGCCCAAGACCGCCAAGTACGGAAAAGCCAAGCGATATCAGACTGGTTGCCATCGTGCAGCCGCGCGCCGTCGGACGTTTGAAGATAACGTAAGGCGCGTTACCGAGGATCAGACCTCCACCCAGCAGCAAACACACTCGGATGGTTTGTCTGAGGTAAGAGCGCACGCCAAGAAGCAGCGCTTGATCAACAGCGACCTGACCAACCAGAAACAGCGCTGCCCCAAAAAGCAGGAGCCCGACGCCAACGATACATAAAACAACGTGCCACTTTCTCATATCTTACCTCCGTGTTACTTGATACATCAATTATACCATGCGCCACGCCAAAAAGCAACGGCTTATGAATGATTCCTCCAAAATTTTCATTCAAAAGAAAATCCTGCCGCAAAGTGCCAAAAAATCCGCTCTCCCCGTTGCAATTTTTCCCGTTTTCTGCTACAATAGAAGCAACCATCCTTTTGTTGAAAGGAGCCTGATTATGGCCGACACAAAACAATACGATATTCATCTGCTTTCCAACTCGCACTGGGACCGCGAGTGGTACATGTCACACGAGCAATATCTCGCCCGTCTGGTGCCGTTGATGGACCGACTGGTCGACATAATGAAAACACAACCCGAGTATATCTTCGTCATGGACGGTCAGTACGCCATGCTCGAGGACTATCTCGTCATTCGCCCCGAGGCGACCGAGAGCATCAAGACCTGGATGGCTGAAGGTAGACTCAAGGTCGGCCCTTGGTATACCCAGCCGCTCGAAACGCTGATTTCGGGCGAGGCTATGATCCGCAATCTCCAGCACGGCATTGCCGAGACTGAAAAGCTGGGACCTGTCATGCGCGTCAGCTACGAGATCGACGAGTTCGGTCACGCCTCGCAGACCCCCCAAATTCTCTCCGGCTTTGGCATTTCGGGCGCGATCGCATGGCGCGGTCTGCCCAAGAACAGCCGCAGTGCCGTCAAGTGGCAATCGCCCGACGGCAGCGCCGTCACGCTGTTTTACTCCAACGACGGCTACGGCGAGGCAACCGCACTTCCCGCGTGCGAGGACGACTTTATCGAAAATATCGACGGTGACGACATCAAGCGCGCAGGACTTCGCTCCCGCGTCGAGAGCCTGCGTAGATTGCGCGAGCCCAACGCCGACACGACGCACCTGCTTTGGCTGGGCGGCATCGACCACTCCTGGGCACAGCCCGATATTCTCTCCGTCATCGACCGAGTCAACGCGCTGTATCCCGACCTGCACGTCAAGCAGGACACGCCCGAGGGCTTTACCACGGCCGTTGAGCGCGACTACGCCGAGCGCGGCCTTGAAATGACCACCGTTCACGGTGAGCTCATGTATACTCGCGAGGACGTGCTGGAGTCCACTCACGCCTGCCATCCTGTCCAGAAGAAAGCCAACTACGACACCGAAAACCTGCTGGAGCACTCGCTCGAGCCCCTTTGCGCCTTGGCTTGGCTGCAGGGTGAGACCTATCCTGACTGGGCCATCAAGCGCGCTTGGAGATACGTGCTGGAAAACCACGCGCACGACTCTCTCGGCTGCACCTCGGTCGACGAGGTCTTTGAGGAGGTCATGACCCGCTATCGCTCCGCTGCCTCGCTCGCCGAGCTGACGATTCAGGAGTCCTTGCGCTCTCTCATGGCACACGGTGACCGCTCGCCCGCCATGTATCTGTTCAACCCAACCTCGACGCCCATGAGCGGTGTCGTTCCCTTCTCCTTCGATATTCCTCGCGGCTTTGGCGATGCCAACTTCCATCTGACCGATGAAAACGGCAATATCGTCCCCCACGTCTTGCTTGAAAAGGACGGCGTGCAGGATGTTCGCTACAACCCTCGTATGGGTCACCCCACACGCACGAGCGCGACCTATGTTTCGGGTCTTGTCTACACCGACAGCATCCCCGCCATGGGCTATATCCGCTTGAATTTTGTCAAGGGCAATCCCCTCTCGCGTTGCAAGCGCAACCTGGAGCCTTACTATTTCGTATCCGCCCCCGCCACCATGGAAAACGAGCACCTGCGCGTCACCATCAATCCAAACGGCACCTTTGACCTTTTGGATAAGGCCACGGGCAAGACCTATCCCTCTCAGCTGCTTCTCGAGGACAGCGGTGACGCAGACAACTGCTACGTTCACGTAACGCCCTTCAACGATCGCCGCACCTATCTTTCGACGGCAGGCGCCGCCTCGGTGCGTCAGCTGTACGACACGCCTCTGGGGGCCGCTTTTGAGATCGCCCAGACGCTTACCATCCCCGATGGCCTTAAGGACAATCGCTCTCGCCGCGCCGACCTTGTAGGAACGGTCGATATCACCGCGGTACTGACGCTTCATAAGGACGCCCGCCGTGTCGATATCAAGCTGACAATCAATAACCACGCTCGCAATCACCGCCTGCGCGCTCTGTTCCCCACCTATCTGGAAGAGGCAACCACCTCGCGTAGCGGCCAGCCCTTTGATACCGTCGAGCGTACCATCCATAAGGAGCTCGATCTCGAGCTACACGAGCAACCCTACCCCACCGCCCCGATGCAGGACTTCTGCGACGTCACGGGTAAGACGTGCGGTCTGACCGTCGCCGCGGCCGGTATTTACGAATACGAGTGTACCGACAACAGCGCACGCGCGCTGGCACTGACGCTTCTGCGCGCCACCGAAATGATTGACGTCGGCGCTTTTGCCAACCCGCGCTACGTCATGCACAAGGGTCAAACGCTCGACACGCCCCTGACCTATACCCTCTCGCTCATTCCTCACGGTGCCGATCCCGCATCGGCGCGTCCTCACGTCACGCAGGCACTGCTCGCACCCTTGTGCGTCCTCAACCGCCAAAGCGAGGTGTCCGTCATGACCGACTACGTTGCCCCCGCCTGCGATCTGCCCGCCGTTGGTAGTCCCCTTGCGCTGACGAGCGACGGTAGCGTCGAGATCACCGCCCTCAAAAAGGCCTACGCCCGCGATACCCTCATCGTCCGCCTGCACAACACGGGCAAGACAACTGCAAGCGGTACACTACGCGTCGGCACTGCCGTCATGAGTCCCACCGCCGCTTACGAAACGACCCTTGGTGAGGAGAGAGTGCGCGAGCTGACGCTGACGGATGGAACGGTCGCCTTCGACCTCCGTCCCTCGGGCCTGCTTACGCTGGAATTTGAAATGAGCAACCGCTGACCAAAAGAACCCGAGGCGCCGCCTCGGGTTCTTTTCTTATTTGTTTTTCACTTTGGGCTGATAGCGCATCTCGTTGACGGAATATACTGTCACAAACGCCTTGGGGTCGACCTTTTTGACGTACTCCATGAGCAGCCGATACTCGTTTTTGTCCACGATGGTCACCACCTCGCGACGCACCGTGCCGTCATAAGCACCGATGCCTTCGTACAGCGTCGCACCGCTGTGCAGCTCATGCAACAGAAAATCCACGATCCTGTCGATCTCGGGCGAGATCACGCAAACGCGGCGCTTGATGTTAAGTCCAAAAATAAACTTATCCACGATCATGCCGCTGAAATACGTACCCAGCACGCTGAGTACCACCGTCTTGGTGTCGTAGCACAAAATCGAGGTCAGCGATACGATGATACCCGACACAGACACCGCCGTTCCCAGTCCCATGCGCAAATACTTGCTCATGATCTTGGCCACAATGTCAAGACCGCCGGACGAAGCGTTGTAGGAAAACAGAATGGCCATCGCAATGCCAACGATCAGTATGTAGCAGATCATGTCCAGCAGCGGATCCTCGGTCAGCGACTTGAAATTCGGGAAAATGAACTCAAACACACCCAAAACCACAGGCAGCATGATGGCCGTATACACCGTCTTGGCACCAAACTCGGGGCCGATCAGAAGGAAGCCCAGAATGAGCAAAATAACGTTGATCGCCAAAGAGATCACCGAAATGGGAAGCGGGATAAAGTTGCTCAGCACCATCGCCACCGCCGTGCCGCTGCCAACCGCCAAATTGCTGGGCAGCATGAAAAAATAAATGGCGATCGCCGCCAGAACCGTGCCGAACGTAATGATCGCATATTCCTTGATCGCGCGTTTTATCATGACCGTATCCCTCACTTAAAATTTGTCGATACTATTATATCACAAATTTTACGTTTGTCTACCTTTTTTTGATATTTCCCTAAAAACACCCACCCGCCAAGGCGAGTGGGTGAATGTTTGGGTCTGCTCTCTTGCTTATTTCGATTATATCGGGCTTATTATTTTTGGTGCCGTTTTTTCTTCCAAATAACGAAAACAACGCCGACACCGCTCAAAACGACAGCAGGAATGATCCAATATATACACGCCTCGTCGAATGTGAAATTTTGATCATCGTTCGCATCCTCGCGCTTAATATCATACTTGATATCATATTCGTCTTGATTAAAGTAGTATGTCCTAAAATCAAATATTCCTTTGTCATTAAGATCAGAGGGATCAACTTTACTTCTTATCTCTCGATATTTCCCCAGCACGCTCTCAAACTCTTCTAGCCTCATCACCAGTCTGATCTCTCCATTGGCATTGTAATGTCTCACCCATACGTCTTCCGAATAGATACAGTAGACCGTCGCGCCGTAATAATCGTCCATACTATCAAAGCAAAGAATCTCTTTTAATGTCTGCACCTTGCCATCATTGGAAATAAGAGCAGTTTCACATCTTACAATATACGACAAATATTCCGGTGCATGATACTCGAATTCGCGTTTTCCTATACGAATATTGCCATTGGACTCGTACGGATACACGAGATAAATTTCTTTATCAAATACGGCATACAAAAGCTTCCCCTCTTGTTCTGCCAGCTGTTGGATCTCCTCCTTGCTTTTCTCATCATGTTCCCAAAATACGTTATGATATATCTTCAGTATGGGCTTTTGGGTCAGATCGACTCTTTTCATGGTATCGTCGTAGAGAGTTTCATCCGTCAAAAGCTGATACGTCTCTTCGTCCAACTGTTGTTTCAACACATCTTCATACGTAATCTTCGGTATTTCTTTTTCTCCGGGATGATTCACATCCTCAATCACAAGCTCATTAGCTAATGCAATCAACCCGTCCCGTTCTAATGAACCGTAATTTTGAAAGGTAGTAATTCTGATGATCAAGCCATCACGAATAAATTCGATATACTGAGCGGAGATTTTGTGAGTAAACAGAATAGCTTTCGAATCCATATCCGTCCGATCAAGCTTCACGGTTTTAACCTCCAAGAAATTCTCCTTGCTATATGAATCCGGACGGGCAAAGGTAGGATGGGCATTTTCGTAATATCCTTCCAGATCGCCATTTTGGATATAATCCATGTATTTTTCGGACGGATAAAATACTGAAAACCCAAAGGTTTTATACTGCACGCTAATATGCTGATCCATTGAACCGTAATATACCTTCAGAGAAATATTTCGAGTTGGCTCATCGTAATAGATAATCGGGATCGGTTGTTTTGTAATACGCTTTGTAAAATCATAAGCATACTTGGCCTCATCATACGTATAATTTACGTATTTATCGGAAGGGTGGCCAACCTTGTATTTTCCCCGTAGCCAATCCAATTGCTCTAACTGGCTACCGTATACAAAAGTATACAATTCCTCCAAGGAAGAAAAACCAATGGTATTATAGTCGGGAGCTTCTCCGGGAACGCTATCCTGCGGGGGTTCGGAAGGTTGCTCCCTCCACAGCCGCGCCATGACAGGCACACTCGCCAAGATCAGCGCAAAGCAAGCGGCCAGTGCGACAAAGCGCATCATAGGAGAGACACGGCGGTCTTTTTTCTTTTGCAAGCGCTCGTCCGTTCGAACAAAATCCTCTACCAGATCGGCGTCGATCGCGCCGATGGCATCGATCAATTCATCGCGTGTCAGCATAGGTAGCCCTCCTTTTCAAGGAGTGTGCGAAGCTCGTCGCGTATGCGAGCAATGTCGCGGTTGACCGTCGCCTCACTGCACGAAAGTGCTTCTGCCACCTCGGCAATCGAGCGCGCCGCAAAGTAGCGGGCCATGAATACGTACTTGCGGCGGCGCGAAAGTGTGCGCACGTAGCCGCTGATCAAGGCAGCTAAATGCTCCGCCTCCGCCATCTTGGCAGGGGGCTCCCCGCCCGCGATGACGTACTCCAATTCGTCAAAGGAATCGATAGCATCGGTCGGCACTCGCTTGTCTCTTGTGTTGGCGCGATAGCGGTCAATGGCCGTCCTTCGCATGATGGTAGCTAAAAACGCCTGCAGGAGCGTCGGCCGTTTTGGGGGGATGGCGTTCCACGCATCAAGATAAGTATCATTCAGACACTCCTCGCAGTCGCGCAGATCACGCACGATGTTGCGGGCAATCGCCATCAGATAGTCACGGTATTTGGCGTCAGTCGCCCGAATCGCGTTTTCGTCTCTTTGCCAGTACAGCGCGATGATCTCTTCGTCGCTCATCGAAGATAGTTTCGTATCGTTTCGCACGTCCATATCATACCTCCATTCAAGATTGGAAGGGCCTCTTCACCTATACAGTCGACAAAAACGCACGCGTCTCTCACTTTTTGAGAAAAAAATTTAAATTTTCGCGCGTCAAAGGGCAAATACACCGTAACCCCAGCCAACCTGACGGCCGTTTTTCAGCTGTTCCACGTAGGCGCGGCGAAGCGAGGTGTCGGCCGGGAGCTTATCCCAGCGCTTTTCGTCCGTGTCAAACAGACGCCAAAGATCTCCTCTGCCCTTGCTCGTTCCCGAACGGAAAACGTCAAACCGCTTCATAAACTTGTAGACGTTGGACTCGTGAGACAGCATTTGCTCATGCTCGGGATAAAGCAGCCACGAGCTGCAAACAAACGCGCAAACCTCGCCCGTCTCCTCGGCAAAAAACGCCTTGGCACGAGCAAATGACTCGTCGCAGCTCTGCACGTCCATCGGCGTGCCGGTGCGAGGAATATGTATGTTGATCACACGGCTCTCGGGTGTCAAGGTAAGACCGTTCTTTTCATACGAATGACCGAAATTTGTCATTTCAAACTGCAATCGTCCCAACGCAAAACGGGTAAGATCGAAAAATCCACAGAACCACATGGCAACGAACGAGCCCACGATCCCCTTGACCAGCTTGCATTCCTCCAGCTTGTATTTTAGATCCAGCATGCTGTTGTGGTAGATCTCACCGTCAATGCCTCGTGCGTCGTACTCCACCTTTAGTTTTTTGCTCATGCAAATAAAGATCAACAGCTCGGTCGTATATTCATGCAGATACAGCTCTTGTGCCACCTCGTCCGCCTTGTCGCGGATCTCAGGATAATTACATTTGATGCTTTGATCGTAAATAGCCAGCGCCTGCGCCCAAAGCTCTCGCGTCTTGTCATTTTGCATGATACGGTCGTAGGCATCCAGCAAAACCGCCGCATCGTCCGCATCGTAATCAAACGTCTTAAAAAAGTCAATCAAATAGTTTCTCATTCTTTACTCCTAACAATAATGCTCTGCCAACCACCTGACAACGCCGTCGCATTCGTTGCTCTCAATCGTAGCCGTCGCCATGCATTTGAGTGCTTCGTCCGCGTTTTGCACCGCGTAGCACTCGTCGGCAATCTCAAACATTGAAATATCATTTTTACCGTCACCAAAGCAAACAAGTCTGTCACAGCCAAGCAAATCCTTCAGCGCGAGAATTGCCTGCGCCTTGGTCGCCCCCAGCGGTTGTATCTCCAACCATTGCTCGCCGCTGTAAATGTCCCGATGATAAACGCAAGGATAGCGATCCTTGAAGGCCTCGTATAGCGGAAGCAGCCGCTCAGGCTCATCGATGCAAGTGATATGGAACACCTCGCCAAGATACAAATCCTTAGCGTCATTCACCGGATTGTCGCGGATATCGCCACGCCGCGTGTCGTTGAATATCTTGGTTCCGCGACTCTCGTGCTGATGGCAGTAGGAAAACTTCTCCTCTCCGTCGATAAACGAATATACGATCGGATAAACACCCCGGTCCAAGATGGTGTCCAAAATACACGTGGATTCTTCTGCGGTAAAAGCGTTGGACAAAAGGTGCTTGCCCGTTGCACTTTCCACCACGAAAGATCCGTTGTATATGATCACGGGAATATTCAGCGTCAGCCCAGCCGTAGCTTGGCTTGCGGTAATCAAAGAACGCGCCGTCGCATACGAAAAGATCATTCCACGTGCGACCAACGCACTCAATGTATCTATCGCAAACTGCGACAGCAGTTGATCGCCTCGCAACAGCGTACCGTCCAAATCAGAAACGTACAGCGTTTTCGCCATGTTCTTTCCTCCGTTTTCAAACTCTGCCTATATTATATAAAATATCCGAACCATTGTCAAGCAACAAAAGACCGAGCTCGCGCCCGGCCTTTTGCAGAATATATTTTCTTGTGCCCATTCCGCTCGCTTGATTACGAATAACCAATCAAGCAATCGCGGTCAAACGATAATCATTTACTTTTGAAAAAAGCGAAAAACTCACAAATAACAAATCGGCACCGCGCTCCAGCCGTGGCAAAGGCTACCCGCGTTTCCAAAGGCGCGTGCGCCCTCGCTCGTCTCCCAAACGCTCGTAGCGCCCTCGTCGAGCATATAGGCGTAGTCATGTCGGATCTCTTCCAGTACGTAAGGCTTCCATCGCGCCTCGTCTGTCAAAAGAAGCGCGTCATACTTAAAACAGCGCATGCTGAGCGAGCAATCCGAAAGCGCTCCCTCAACGATCTGCCTGCATATGTCCTGCGCATCGTCCGCAAGCCCTGCCAAAATGGCCAGCGCATTGCCAAGCTCAGTAAACTCTTCCCCGCCCCGCGTCAAGGAAAAGGCTCCTTTTTTCGCATCGTAAAACACCTCTTTTGCTCTCTTTCGAGTATATGAAAGAAGCGAGTCATACGCAAAATCGTTGTCCGTTTTTTGAGCAATCGCGCGCAGTTGCTCCAGCGCCATCACAAAAAGACAGTTGATCACCAAATCGGGGACCGCCTGCTCGCTCTGCCCCAACCGTCCGGACAAATGCTCCGACCAGTCGTAGAAATTCCATTGCGTTGCACCGGTAAAGCGCAGAACTAGTCCGTCCTCCCGATTGTTCAAAAAAGCCTCAACGATCGAAATCAGCTTGGGATATACCTCTTGACCAAGCGAAAGATCACCGGTATGATCCATGTACTCCTTCACCGCGATCAGATAGTACAGCGAAAATGCAGGGATAGCCAGATTCTGCCCGCATGGCGAGCAGATCGTAAGCAGCCCATCCGAGCGGCGATCCTTGCTCATCAGCAGCAAGTTTGCCCTTGCATACTCGGCATTTCCGTCTTCAAATACCCGATAACCGCAAAGCATCTGATTCCGCGAGTCAAAAGCATACAGACACTGCTCGCGCCAGGGGGTATCGACGTAATGCTCCATCATGCACAGCTTCAAGGTTTTAACACACACGTCCTGGATGCGCTGATCCAATACGTCCTTCTTTGAAAGCTTCTTTTCCTTCACGGGATAGACCTGCGGGATCAAGCCAAGATAGGTCAGCGAGATCGGCTCCCGGGCGTAAAGCTCCATATAACGGCAGCCCAAGCGCAGCATGTAATTCGTGTATTGATTTCGCCCCTTCTTGGCCTTGTACTCAAAGCTGAAATCACGACCGCCGATCCTCCTGCGGACGTGACCGTCCTGCAGATCCTCGCCCCACGTGACAAGGACGCACTGCTCTTGAGCGCAATTGAAGTCCAATGTAGGCAAGCCCACCGTTTCCTCGCCAAGATCGATCAGGTAATAGCATCCCTCGCTCTTTAGCACAGTTACATCCTTGGGCGGCAACAGTGCCAGCTTTTTCGTGGGGCGCGGATGCAGCGCGCACTCCTTGTCCATCTTGACCGCAACTTGCCACTCACCCTCGTTTTCTCGCGTCGCGTCATAAAAAAAGCTGAACCCGAGCTGAGGGGTGATCACCTTGCCATACCCACTGACGTACGTCGGGCTTTTTCTGCATAAAATATGCTCATCGCTGGCAAGCAATATCTTGCCTGCCTGCTCGATCTCAAAGATCACGCCTGCTTTGGCCTTTTGATAGCGTTGCGAATCCGCTCCAAAATGCCAGACCAAAAGAAAGAGATCGTTTGTGCCTTCGTGTATATAGTCACTGATATCGACCTCGTCAAAGATCTTATAATGTTCGTAATCTCCGTACTGATTGCTCGCCACGTATGCGCCGTTGATAAACAGCGTATAGTCTCCATCGCAAGAAATGCGGCAAACAGCGCTATCTCGTCGCGCGTCAAAGCGACAGAAAAATTCACCGTACTCATCCACGCCATCACGGGCGGAGATCCATATCCATTCTGATGATTTAAAATATTGGCACATACGCGTCTCCTTTACCGTCGGGCGCTCCTTTGGATGCGTTGATCCAAGCTCCTCTTTTCTCCATTATACCATATTGCGTGATCCATTTCAATACGAACCGTACCGTCAAACAACTTTTTTTGAAGCACAAAAGCCTGGCGGATAAAACCGCCAGGCTTTGCATTTAATGACTTAGTTGGTACGAATTTCAGCGCCCGTGCTCTTTACGATTCTCTTCAGCACGCCGTTTGCTACCTGCTCGATCTCCTCGCCCGTGAGCGTATTCTCATCCGAACCGATCACAAGACGGATGGTAACGGACTTCTTGCCCGCAGGAATCTGCTTGCCCTTGTACTCGTCAACGAACTTGACGTCGCGGAGAAGCTCGTTCTTCTTAGCCATGACCGCAGCGTAAATGTCGTCCCACTTGACCATGGAATCCACGAGGAAGGAGAGGTCATAGTCGTTCATCGGGAACTCGGGAACGCGCGCAAAGCGGTTGGTTCTGGACTTGAAGGGGACAAGCTCGTCCATATCAAGCTCGACAAGGACGGCAGAAAGCACCTTGATACCGCAAGCCAGCGCCGCCTTCTTGGACAACAGCGCAAGATCACCGATCTTTTTACCGTTGAGCATGATATTGAGCCATACGGTCTCATCCGCCCAATACGGCTTTTCCAGCTTTTCAAAGGTAAAGCCTTCCATATGCGTGTAGCGCGGCATTGCACCGATCACACCCTTGGCGCGACGGAACAGATCGGCCACGTGGTCAGGAGAACCGACAAACGCACAGCCCAGATGCTTCTTCTGTGCGGGCAGCTTCTCACCTGCATAATTCGAGGTGTAATCGCTGTCAAGGAAAATCTGTGCTTCCTCAAAAATATCGAACTCGTCAAAGTTGCGCTCATTCTTCACGATAGCCTTACAGATATTGGGAAGGAGCGAGCAGCGAACATACTTTTCGGTAGGAGAGGGCGGTGTGGCAAGAGCGAGAATGCCGTCAGTGTTGGGCATCAGCGCACTTACGAACTCGTCGGACATCCAAGGATACGTGAATATCTCCTGCATATCGCAACGGAACGCAAGGTATTCCTTGATCTTGCGAACAAGATCGACCTCCAGCTGATTGATGGCACCGTCGAACGAAGTGGTGATGGTCGTGGCCTCGAAATTCTCGTAGCCATACATTCTTGCGACCTCTTCCATGATGTCAGCCTTGATCGAAACGTCGCCGGTAGAACGCCAGGTAGGAACGACGATGTGCATTCCCGTGTCGGTGAAGGTCACCTCAAAGCCCATAGCACCAAGCTTTCTGGCCACGATCTCCTGCGGAATGCGCTTGCCCAGTCTTCTGTCAAGCCAGTCAAACTCAACGTCGATCTCGCTTCTCTTCAGCTTGTTGGGATACTGATCGTTAAATGCAGTTACCTTCATCTCGGGATAAAGCTCTGCAAACAGCTTCATAGCAAGAGAGAGGGCCTGATCGCAACGCTCGGGATCGACGGCCTTCTCGTAACGAGAGGAGGATTCCGTGCGGTTGTCGTAGCGCAGCGCCGTGCGGCGAACACCGCGAGACTCAAAGTTTGCCACCTCAAGGATCACGCTCTTCGTATCGGGCAGAACTGAATCCTTCGCACCGCCCATAACGCCCGCCAGGGCAACGGCACCCTCGGCATCGGCGATGACAAGATCATCCGTGCTCAGGGCAAGCTCTTTCGCGTTGAGCAGCTGGAGGGCCTCGCCCTCCTTGGCGCGTCTTACCTCGATATGATCGATAATATGGTTAGAATCAAATACGTGAGTGGGCTGGCCGGTCGCAAGCATGACGTAGTTGGTCACGTCAACCAGCGCATTGATCGGGCGCATGCCGACTCTCCAGATGCGGCTCTGCATCCCGAAGGGCGAGGGCTTGACCGAAAGTCCTTCCACTCTCGCACCGATGTAGCGGGGGCAACGCTCCGTATCCATGATCGTCACGTTGTACGTTTCATCGGTTTCGGGAATGAACGGCTCAAATTCCACCAGGGGCAGATCGTAAAGTGCCGCAAGCTCTCTTGCGATGCCATAATGTCCCCAAAGGTCGGGGCGGTTGGTCATCGACTTGTTATCGATCTCAAGGATAATATCCTCAAGGTCAAGCGCCTTGGCAATCGGCGTACCGGCAGGAACGTCAAATGCCGTAACGTCCATGATCTCATGCTCCTCAGCTGCAGGGAAAAGATCGGCCAGACCGACTTCAACCGACGCACAGATCATACCAAAGCTTGCAACACCGCGAAGCTTTGTGTTCTTAATTTCAACGGGCTCGCCCTCACCGTGCCAGCGCACCATAGCGCCGGGGCAAGCAACGACAACCTTCATGCCCTCTGCAAGATTGCTACCACCGCAAACGATATCCTTGTTATCATCGGTACCAATATCTACCTTGCATACGCGGAGCTTGTCCGCATTGGGATG
>JAZLDE010000077.1:0-23319 GCA_045614625.1 Eubacteriales bacterium | reverse complement strand
TGATAAAGAACGTGCAAAGCATCAAGGCCAGACGCGTGGACACATATTTAAACATATACATAGGTGTTTCTCCTCTGTTTTTGTTTTTTTCAAGTTCATGAAAACCTTTACACGCCACTTCGAAAAACCTTATCTCGACGGCTTTTGCAAAGGCGTTGTGCGACGCAATACGCCGCACGAATCAAAATTCAATAATAAATCTGATTTAAATGTGGTTTTTTGTTATTTTTCTGTTTTTTTGCCCAATCGGCAAGTGTTTCGATGATTCGAATTCTTTATAATAATAGTTATAATAATGCGAAATCAGCGGTGGGCGAAAGATTTCGCCCACCGCCTTATTCAGGGCTCAACAGAACCCTAAGTCAGCCTTAGCAAAATTACTCAGACTTCTTGTACTCTTCGGAGAGGTCGCCGTTGTGGTCAGCAACATAAGACTGCCACTCAGCATCGGTGTAGTTAACTACGATGTATCTCAGACCACCGAAGCCCATGAAGGTGTGCTCGTCCTCAGAGAAGTAAGAGAACTTAGCGCCCAGGAAGGAACCGCCGCCGTCAGCGATCAGCATAACGGAACGAGACTCCTTAATGGTCAGCTCTTCCAGAGCGGAGAGGATCATCAGTCTTGCCTCAGTAGGAGCATAACCTTCGCTCCAGTTGTAGGTCTTAGCCTGCTTTTCGGTAGCTGCCAGACCATTCAGGCAGTAGTACCAGTTCTGAACGCTCATCGTGATGGTCTCACCAGCGCCGGTATAGTCACCTGCGGGCATGGTCAGAGTCATGTTGATAGCGCCGGTATCCCAGTACATGTGGTAGTTCAGGGAGTCATCGGGGTTAACGAATGCGCCGATGATATCGAAGGGGTTGAATGCGTTACCGGAGAAACCGTAACCGAAGCCGATCTGAGTCTGGCCGGTACGGAATGCGTTAGCCCACTCGGAGCCTGCGGATGCATCAAATACAACGTCGATCTTGTTCTCCAGAGCGGTACCGGCAGTCAGACCGTCCAGGATTTCCTGCAGGTAGTTAGCTCTGAATCTCTGCTTATCGTTGTCAGAGGAAGAACCGTATACGATGGTGATATTCTTGGCGGGATCATAACCGTACTTGTCGGGATCAGCCAGCAAGATGTCGATTGCTTCCTTCATCTTCTGCTTAGCCAAGTCGGGGTTGTAACCGGTCAGAGTGTCGTAAGCCTCGTCGGTGTTCAGGCCGGACAGAGCGCCGCTGGACCAAGTACCATCAGCAGCCTGGGTGTAGCCGTATGCACGGAGGATACCCTCTTTTGCGGTCTTGGTGTTACGATACTGACCACCGTCAGCCAGATCGGGAGCATTCTCGATTTCATAGTAGTAAGCAACGTTGATCAGACCGAAGCAAGGAACTGCGGAACCGGGCCAGATCTTTTCAACGATATCACTTCTGCTCAGACCGAGGTTGAATGCATGACGGAATTCCTGGATAGCCAGAATACCGTTGTTGTTTGCGCTGTTCTTCAGAACGTCGAGGTTGGAGTACAGCTGCATACCGAAGGTACCGGTAGAAGTAGAGGTGAAGTAAACGTACTTGGAGTCGAGGTATTCACCGACGTTCTCAGTCTGCAGAGAAGCATCGTCGTAAGTACCATTCAGGAAGCCCAGCCACTTGGGAGAGAAGTCCTCAACGGCGCGGCAGTTGATAGCAGTGATGTTGTACTGGTTCTTGTACTGCTCCATGTTCCAACCGTACCAGTTCTCGTTCTTTTCGAGTCTGTAGTGGGAACCGGCCTCGAACTCAACCAGCTTGTAGGGACCCCAAGAAGCGGTGGTATCGAGAGTGGAGTTGTACTTAGAGGTCCACAGGGTTGCACCGTTAGCGGGAGCAATTCTGTTGGCGTCGTACTTAGCCTTGTGAACGAGGGGCAGGCTGGAGAAGTAGTAGGGAGCCCAAACGGACAGAGAGCCGTCGTCTCTCAGGAAGGAGTAGGTCTTGTCAAGGCAAACAACGATAGCGTTGCCCTCAGCGTAGATACCTACGGTTTCCCATGCTACGTCGCGATCAGTGTTAACTACGAATACAGCAGCGTCATAACCGGTGCCGGGCTCCAGGTATACGCCATAGTTATCATACAGGAACTTACCGGAAACGGGGTCGTTACCTTCAGCATTGTTGTAAACAGTGTCATCGGTAATATCCAACCACTCAGGGCACTCTTTACCTTCAGCATTGAGGTAGCCCTTAGCGCCCCACATGTTCCATGCGTTAGCATATACAGCCTGACCGGAAGCAACCGCCTCAGCAAGAGATGCGAAGCCCTTGCTACCGATGGTCTCGTAAGTACCTTCCTGATTCTGATAGAAATACTTCTTAGCATTCTTGATCATCAGAGTATCATAGTAGGTATTTGCGCGGTAGTTCATGAATTCGGGGTCAAGAGTCTGCTTCATGGACCATACAAAGTCCTCAGCAGTGATAGCAGTACCATCATCCCACTTCAGATCGTCGCGAAGAGTAATCTTCCAAGCATAGCCGCCTTCTGCCTTCTGATCTGCAGTGTAGCCCCACTTCGCGTCAACAGAGGAAGTAACGTCTTCCAGCTTGGTTGCTGCGGAGTAGTTGGTGGTGTAAGCACCGGGAACGATGCCTTCCTTGTTGATCGAGCCGTCTTCATTGAACTTCTTATCGCCTTCGAACTTATAGTCGTAGTCGAAGAAAGAAGAGGTGATGTAGCTCAAAATCTGAGTATCATTGTTGTCCTGATAGGTCAGTTCGTTCCAGTTGCTGGGCATTACGGACGTGGTGGTGTTATACTCCGCCTGCTTAAAGGTAGCAGCAGCAGGAGGAGGGGGGGTCGGCTTCTTGCAGCCTGCAAAAACAGCAGCGACCATTACCAAACACATCACCAATGCGAGCAATTTCATTTTCTTGTTCATAAAATATCTCCTTCATTGTGAGTTTGGATAGTTTGTTTCATTAAATTCGTAGATCTTCTCCTACCCAATGTACATGTCAATGCATTTGCACTGACAAAAAGGTCTGACCTTGCGGCTAATCAAGTAAGACGCTTTCATTGGAAGGGAGAAAACCGTACGAACCTATGAATACACCAATTATATCACACGAAATTCACATTGTCAATGTTTTTGCAAAAAAAGATTGCAAGTTTTGCAGAAGAAATTGCAAATTTTGCCTTTTGTCCCTCAAAAACGATTGTTTCGACATCAATTATCCGATCCGGGATGAATATTTTTTCAAATATTCATTCGTTTTTGTGCAAAAAAGAAAGAACCATACCGCATGGTTCCTTCCTTTTCGTTCTTTTTCTCGTCATTGGTTTCCTTTTTACGATCGCGCAGTTGCGCAATGCGATGATTTTAACACCTTTTACTTATGCCGAGAGACGATTGGAAACGCATTTTGCATATTAATTATTGAAGGTGTATTCTTTTTTTCTTGCAAAGCGCATCTCATTTTCCTCATGCTTTCTCTTCCCCGGTGCCTCGCTTCTTTTTGCGGTTGGTCACGCCCAACTCGCGCTGATCGTACACGCCGCGATAGATGCTGTCCACGCCTTTTTTGCGGCGTATGGTCAGTAGCGCCTCCTCCAGCTTTTCCTGCTTTTCGTGACGGACGTCGGCGGCGGGCTCGTCGAACATGGTCAGCTGCTGTGCCACCATATCGGGGGGAACCAATCCCGACACCGTCACGGTCAGCATGCGGATACGCGTGCCGCTTTTCCAGTTGACGTTGACCAGCTCAACAGCGGTTTCGATGATATCGCTCTGTAGCCATGTCGGTGCGTCCAGCTTACGCTGGCGCTGAATGGTATGGAATTCAGGGTCGCGGATGGTCACCTGCACCACGGTGCACTTTTTGTTTTCGTTGCGGAGTCGCCACACCACCTCGTCGCACAGCATGGTGATGCAGGCGCGCATTTCCTCGTGGGTGTAGACGTCACGGCGGAAGGTCGTGCCGTTGCCGATAGACTTGACCTCGCGCTTGTCATAGTAGGAATGGACGGGCTCGTCGTCAAGACCCCTTGCATACTTCCAAAGCACCCCACCCTGCTCTCCAAGAGCATGGCGCAAGGTCGCCTCGTCGGTGCGTGCCAACGCGCCGATGGTGGTAATCCCCATATGGGCCAAGTGTTGAGCCGTCTTTTTGCCCACGAACATCATATCATTCACGGGCAGGCGGTAAACGATCTCCTCCACGGCTCGGCGATCAAACACCGTGGTGGCGTTGGGCTTTTTGTAGTCACTGCCGAGCTTGGCAAACACCTTACAAAAGCTGACGCCGACCGAGATGGTGATGCCGATATCCTTTTCGATGCGCTTGCGGATGGTATCGGCCAGCTCACGGGGCGTCTGTCCAAATAATGCAAGGCTGCCCGTTACGTCAAGATACGACTCGTCCACGCTGAAGGGCTCGACGAGGTCTGTGTAGTCGAGATAGATCTGATTGATGCGCTTTGATATCTCGCTGTATTTGCGGTGATGGGGCGGGACCAGCACAAGCGTTGGGCACTTTTGCCGTGCGCTGTATATGGTCTCGGCCGTCTGCACGCCGTATTTTTTAGCCAGCTCATTCTTGGCCAAAATGATGCCGTGGCGGTTGTCGGGGTCACCCGCCACCGCCATGGGCACGTTTGCCCATTCGGGATGGTCGAGCGTTTCGACCGACGCAAAAAAGCTGTTGCAATCGCAGTGAAATATGACGCGATCCTCGTTTTGATCCATGCGTTCGCCTCCCTTCTCTGCTTGTAGTATATCACATTTGGTTAAAAAAAGAAAGTCCTTGCGGACTTTCTTTTTATTTTAGTCAAAATATCCGAGCTTATACAGCAGCTCTGCATTGAGCACGGCGCCGCCGGCGGCACCACGCAACGTGTTGTGCGACAGGCAAACGAACTTATAGTCGAACCATGCGTCCTCGCGCAGTCTGCCGATCGTCACGCCCATACCGCCGTAGATGTCGCGGTCGAGCTTGGCCTGCGGGCGGTTGTCTTCTTCAAAATAGGTGATGAACTGCTCGGGCGCGTGAGGCAGAGCCAGCTTCTGGGGCAGGCCTTCGAAATTTTTCCAAGCGTCCAGGATCTCCTCCTTGGTAGGCTTGGCTTCAAACTTGACGAACACAGCCGCGGTGTGACCGTCGGACACGGGCACGCGGATGCACTGGGTCGTGATCAAGGGTGCGTCGGCCTTGACGATCTCGCCGTTTTCGACCGTACCCCAAACGCGCAGAGGCTCCTGCTCGCTCTTCTCTTCCTCGCCGCCAATGTAGGGAATGATGTTATCCACCATCTCGGGCCAATCCTTGAAGGTCTTGCCCGCGCCGGAAATTGCCTGGTAGGTGGTAGCTACCATCAGGGTGGGCTTATACTTCATAAGGGGGGTCAGCGCAGGAACGTAGGACTGAATGGAGCAGTTGGGCTTGACGGCGATAAAGCCGCGCTTGGTGCCCAGTCTCTTCTTCTGTGCCTCGATGACCTCGTAGTGTGCGTTGTTGATCTCGGGAATGACCATGGGAACGTCGGGCGTCCAGCGGTGCGCCGAGTTGTTGGAAACGACAGGGATCTCCGCCTTGGCGTAAGCCTCCTCAAGCGCCTTGACCTCGTCCTTCTTCATATCGACTGCGCAGAATACGAAATCGACCAGCGCGCCGACCTTTTCGATCTCAGCGGCATCCATGACCATCATATCGGCAAACGCCTCGGGCATGGGAGTTGTCATCTTCCATCTTTCGCCGACGGCCTCTTTATACGTCTTACCTGCACTGCGGGCAGATGCCGCAAGGGCGGTTACTTCAAAGTAAGGGTGATTTTCAAGCAGCGTCAAAAAGCGCTGACCGACCATACCGGTCGCACCGACGATACCGACTCTTTTCTTGTTCATAGGATTGCCTTCCTTTCTGAATACACGTATCCGTTAAAATGATGCTTCATTATATCATATCATATGCAAAAATGCAAGTCCCGTTGATAAAAATTTCATTTTTCGGTAAAAATAGATGGCTGTCGGCGCAAAACGCCGACAGCCATGGGTATATTCACTGAAAATCAGTCATTTTTTATTCATCCTGCGGAACAATCAGACCGTAGTCACCGTCGCGGCGGGCGTAAACGACGCACACTCTTCCCTTTTCGTCGCTATCGTCGCGGAAGACGAAAAAGCTGTGGCCAAGCAGATTCATCTGCAAAATGGCCTCCTCCACCGACATGGGCTTGAACACAAACTCCTTGGTGCGGATGACCAGCTCCTGATCCTCATCCTCGGGCGCGAAGAAATCATCCTCGGGAATGGTCTCGCGCAGTCTTCTTGCCAATCTCGTCTTGTTTTTGCGGATCTGTCGCTCAATGATAGTCACACAGCGGTCAATGGCCTCGCGGAAATCATCCGCATCCTGCTCGCTGCGGTACAAGGTACCCGCGGCGTTGATGGTGATCTCCACTCTGGAAGCGCCATGCTTGCGGGACAACGTGACCGTTGCCTCGCCTTCGACGGGAAAGAACTTATCCAGCTTGGCGACCTTTTTGGCGATCTGCTGCTTGGTTTCTTCAAACACGTTCATCTGTCTGCCGATTACGTTCAATTTCATGGTGTTTCCTCCTTGTTTTTGGTTTTCCTTCCGTCCGCGAAATCCCGCGCAACCATATGCGTACGAGTCACGGAGCGTCCGGCAGTTGTAATCATACTCTGATTACAGTATGATTATATCACAAATTTCGCATTTTGTAAATAAGTTCTATTAAAAAATTACACGCATTGGTAAAGTTTGTGCAATTTGCACACCCGTGTGTTAGACAAGTTTGAAAAAAGAATGATCACGCATTGACAAACGGGCGAAGGATTGGTACAATAATATATATGAAGATTTGACAAGGGGGATAGTTCCATGTCTGACCATATCGATCCGTTTGAATTGCGCAGCGAGGCGCTGGAGAATTATATCAGCGAGCTGCGCAAAACGCTGTTATATCACGCCAAGCGCTATTACGTTGACGACGATCCCGAAATTTCGGATTTCGAATACGACCGCATGTACGCAGAGCTACTCAAGTTGGAGGAGGCGCATCCCGAGCTGGATGATCCCGCCTCGCCTACCAAAAGAATCGGCGGCGCGCCGTTGGACAAATTTGAAAAGGTCACGCACACGGTGACCATGAACTCACTCTCGGATGTGTTTTCGTTCGACGAGTTGCGTGATTTCCTTACCCGCGTCAAGCAGACGCTGGGCGAGGACGCCCGCCCGCTCTATTCGGTCGAGCCTAAGATTGACGGTTTGTCCGTTTCACTTCAATATGAAAACGGCGTACTGGTGCGCGGTGCTACGCGCGGTGATGGCACGACGGGAGAAGACGTAACGCAGAACATCAAGACCATTTTCTCCATTCCCCTGACGCTCCCCGAACCGCTGACGCTGTGCGTGCGCGGTGAGGTATATATGCCCCGCGCGGTGTTTGAGCGCCTCAACGCCGAGCGTGAGAAGAACAATCAACAGCTACTGGCCAATCCGCGAAATGCAGCGGCAGGCTCGCTCCGTCAGCTCGATCCCGCTGTTTGTGCCGAGCGCGCGCTGGACATTTTCGTCTTCAACTTCCAGGACGGCAGCTTGTATCTTGATGGCCATGCGCCTGAAAATCACATTGAAACCCTGCAACGCCTGCAGGCACTCGGCTTCCACACGCTGGAAAACTATACCCGAGCCAAAGGCGCAGAGGAGATCATCGCCCACATAGAATGGCTGGGTCAAATGCGCGACTCCCTCGCCTACGACATCGACGGCGCAGTCGTCAAGATCGACGATCTTGCCACCCGTCGCCGCCTGGGCGAAGGCACGAACACGCCCAAATGGGCGGTCGCTTACAAATATCCGCCCGAGTGCAAGCAGACCCGCCTTGAGAGCATCAGCATCGCGGTCGGCCGCACGGGTGTGCTGACCCCAACCGCCAATCTCTCCCCCGTTCGTCTGGCGGGCACGACCGTATCTCGCGCAACGCTTCACAACATTGATTTTATCCGCGAGCGCGGTATTCGCATCGGCGACGTTGTTTCCGTTCAGAAGGCCGGCGACATCATTCCCGAGGTCGTCTGCGCCCATCCCGAAAAGCGAGACGGAAGCGAATACGAGTTCAACATGCCAACGCATTGCCCCTCTTGCGGCGAGCCCGTCGTGCGCGATGCTGACGAGGGGGCTGCAACTCGTTGTACCAACGCTGCCTGCCCCGCACAGCTCTCCCGCTCACTCGAGCATTTTGCCTCCAAGGACGCCATGAATATCGACGGCCTAGGTCCCCAGATCATTGAACTTCTACTGAATAACGACCTGATCCACGATGCGGCCGATCTGTATTCCCTCATTCCCGAGCAGATCGAAAACCTTGACCGCATGGGCAAAAAATCAGCCAAAAAGCTGGTGGATGCCATCGCTGCCTCCAAAGCAGCAGGCCTGGAGCGTCTCATTTACGCGCTGGGCATCCGCAACGTCGGTGCCGTCGCCGCCGAGGCGTTGGCCGCCCGCTACGGCTCTCTTGACGCCTGCATGAAGGCAACGGTCGAGGAGCTTTGCGCGCTGAACGATTTCGGCGCCGTCACGGCCGATTGCGTGGTCAATTATTTCTCCCATCCCCAGAACATTGCGCTGTGCGAGCGTCTGGTCGCGGCAGGACTTGTAACAACCTCGACCGCTGCGCCTCGTACCGAGCAGTTAGCAGGTCTTATCTTCGTGCTGACGGGCACACTTCCCACTATGAGCCGCGACGAGGCCAGCGCTCTCATCAAGGCGCAGGGCGGAAAGGTATCCGGCTCGGTTTCCAAAAAGACAGACTACGTCGTTGCAGGCGAGGCCGCAGGCAGTAAGTTGACCAAGGCACAAGAGCTTGGTGTCAAGGTCATTGACGAGAGCGCCCTGCTTGATCTACTCGGTCAGGCGTCTCAAGCCACGATCACGACAGATCAAGATACCTGAGCAGACCGTCATAAATGCCCCGTGCAAACAGATCCGGACGGTCGCGCATGAGCGCCGCATCGCTTGGATTGGTGATAAAGCCCAGCTCGATCAGCACGGCGGGCATTTGCGTGCGGCGCAACACATACAGATTGGTGCGCACCTGCATGCCGCGATTGCGAAGCCCCGTACTCTCGCTCAATTCCTCCAGAATGATCTCGCCCAGCGTAAACGCCTGCGAGGGACGCGAAAAGGCATACGCCTCGACGCCGCTCGCTCCCGTAATGGTCGATGCGTTGGTGTGCAGGCTCAGAAAATAGTCCGCGCCCCATGTGTTGGCCTGATTGACGCGAGTGGCAAGGCTAGTCGCTGTCGACGTACCTAACTGCGTCGTGATGGTCGATCTTGAAACGAGCACCTCGAAATTGCCGTTGGCCAATAGCAGATCGGCCAGTAAAATGCCAATGCGAAAGACGAGATTTTGCTCACGCAGGCCGTTGCCCTCCGCACCCGCATTGGGGTTTTGGGGATTGTGCCCCTGATCTATGTATACCTTAATCGCCATATGTCCCTTCCCCTTATTCGTACTTTACTTTCAGTATATGCTAACGATACTCCCGTAAGTGCAAGTCGTAAAAAAGCAAAGGAAAACAGTTATGACCATAAATTCTGATTCGATTTTCGACGATATCCCAGAACAGCTGATCACCTCGCTTCACCGCGAAGATAAAAACCGCATCGAAGGCGGCACCCTGTATCTTGTTGCCACCCCCATTGGCAATTTGGATGATCTTTCGCTTCGCGCCATCAAGGTGCTCTCAGGCGTAGATTTCATTGCCGCCGAGGACACCCGAAATTCCGCCAAGCTACTCGCCTATCTCGGGCTGACCAAGCCCATGGTTTCCTATCACGAGCACAATCGCCGTGAGCGCGGCCCGCAGATCGTCGAGCGCCTCAAGGGTGGAGAGTCGTGTGCCTTGATCACCGACGCAGGCACCCCCGCCATCTCCGACCCAGGCGAGGATCTCGTTGCGCTGTGTGCCACCGAGGGAGTGACCGTCACAGGCGTTCCCGGTTGCTGTGCCGGCATCGACGCGCTGACGCTTTCCGGTCTTCCCACCGCCAGATTTTGCTTTGTGGGCTTTTTGTCTGTCAACAAAAGCGAGCGCCGCGAGCAGTTATCCCGTCTTGCCAAGGAAGATCGCACCATGTTGCTACACGAAGCTCCGCACAAGTTGCGTGCAACGCTTGCCGATCTGCTTGACACGCTGGGGGCCGAGCGCCGCATCTCCCTTTGCCGCGAGCTGACCAAGAGAAATGAAGATATTCACCGCACAACACTGTCCGAGGCGGTTGCGTATTATGAAACGCACGACCCGCGCGGCGAGTACGTGCTGGTGATTGAAGGCGGCACGGCCGTTGCGACCGAAGCCTTCTGGCAAAGCATGACCGTTCCCGAGCATGTCAGCCACTATATTGCGCAAGGCATGCGCAAAAATGATGCCATCAAGGCCGCAGCACACGACCGTGGCCTGCCAAAGAACGAAATATACCAACAAGTATTAGACTTGAATTAACCAAAAAAGCAGGAGCGAACCCAAGCGGTTCGCTCCTGCTTTTTGAATTTTGTATCGATCAACCTGCAAATCCTGCGGGAAGGAATTTGTAGGCATTCATCCATCTGTGGTACAGCTGGTAGGGATTGATCTTTCTGCGATATACCATGTAGTACTCGATACCGGTCACCGTTTCCACGCCATCCACGATTTCAATGATATCGCGCTGAACGGATTCACACTTTTCATCGATCGTAGGGTTGGGTACCGTAGGCATGCCGGAGCCATCTACCTTGATGTTACCCTGCTCATCAAACTCACTGCAGACAACCTGATAAGCAACGGCACGTCTGATCTTAATGTCCGTCTCGGGAGAATACTTAAACTCAAGCTCTTCCAACAGCTCTTCAAGCTCATCGGTATCCTTACAAGCCTCGATCTTTGCCCAAGCAGACTTGGACTCCTCGGAAATGTACTTGATCAGATCGGTATCGATCGTCTCAATGATGTACTCCTTGGATTTGTCCAGCGGGTCGGCCATATCTTCGCTCTCATCGGTGATCAGCGTCTTGTCAGCCAGAACAGAATTGAAATCGAAGCCGAGCAGAGGATTGACCAGTGCTTCGCGGTTCTGTTGCTTTGCGTATTCCCAAAGCTCCAGATTGGTTCCCTCGGGAACGTAAGCGAGGAACTCATTACCCGTCTTGGCAATGTCCATCTTGTACTTATTGCCACGTGTCGGAGTTACCGTACCGTCGGAGTTGCGGGTATAGTTGGTACCCTCAATACCGTACAGGAACAGATTGCGGAACGTCTCATCGGTGTTGAGCAGCGTGATCACCTGCATACTCTTGCTGATGTTGGAGGAGTATGCGCTGATAGCGAACATGTTATCGTAGATATCCTGGTCAGAAGCCAGAGGATAGTCCACGACGACAACGTAGTAATCATCCTTGTATGCTGCTGCATCAGATGCCGCACCGGTAACGAAGGATACCGCGCTCTTCTGACCCTCTGCAGCCGTACCAAAGTAGCCCTTGTAATGGAAATCCATCAGGTTCTTCAGCGCGTTCTTGTAGGTATCGTTGGCAAACAAGCTGTCAAACTTCAGTGCAATATCACCACGGTTGACGCGGTCGGTATTCTGGTATGCGTAACCGAGAATGGAGAAGTTACCCGTTACGTTATAGGACTTGGGGTCGATATCCCAGTAGTGAGCGATCATGTTCATGCAGTAGTTGACATCAGCGTTGATGGGCATGACATCCTTCTCATACGCCGCGATGTCCTCAAGGAACGAGCCCAGGTCAACAACACCGTGAATGTCCGGAACGGATGCGGTGTAATAGTACTTATCGAACAGCTGCTTGTCGATCAGCATGTAGGTGTACTCACCGATCACGTTGTTATTGGGGATCGCGTAGATGTTGTTCTTATAACGTGCAGCCTTGAGCAATGCGCTGGATACGAAGTTCGAGATCTTCGTACCGTCATCCTTAAGCGGAGTGTCCAGCGGCGCCAGCCACTTCTTGAAGGTATAAGGAGCAATTTCCTCCTCGGTAATTCTCTCTTCTTCAAGCAGCTGATCCAGGAACTTGTATATGTTCTTCTTCTTGCTACCGTTATCAAACTCTTCTTGTGTAATTCTTTCGTCTCTGAGCAGCTTCTTCAGCAACGATTTCAACGAGTCTTCTTCCGAGTTGTGGTAACCTGCAACATAGTCGGTATACTTGTCGTAGCCGGAAATGTAGAGAATGTCAACCTGATATTCCAGCTGCTCTTTGGTCAGCTCAGGATACTTGGTCGTATCGATGATGGGATTGCCATCCTCATCATACTGGATCTCCTCATCCTCTTCCTCTTCTTCCTCGGGAAGCTCTTCCTCTACGTCTTCTTTATCATTCTTGTTGCCGGCTTCTTGCTTGATCTTGGCCTGCTCCTGCTGCCATGCCAAAGCCTCTTCCAGCTTCTCGTAATATTCTTCCATCGTCAGATACTTGACGATCAGCTTAGTCTTCAACTGGGACTGTGTAATGGCAGTCAACTGCTTGACGACAGCCTTCATCTGAGCCTGCGTTTCATCGTCAAACGCCAGCTCACCGTTTTCATTGAGCTCCTTTGCGTTTTCCGTTACGCACCACATAACGAGCGTCGCAGCCTGGTTCTTCTTCGCTTGTTCCTTTTCCGCATCCGTCGGTTCCTCTTCCTGAGGCTTGCAACCGGTCAGGCACAAAGCACATGCCGAAAACAGCATAACCAGACACAGCAAAAAGCTGAGTACTCTCTTCTTCATAAACTTCCCTCCTAAGGATTCGTATCCGCGCCGCTGCACGCAAAACGCGAATATAAATAATATACTATAATATTTTACAACAATTTTGCCGTTCTGTCAAGTCGTTTTTTCGCGCCGCCTTCGCACCTTTCGCTTTATGTCAAGATTTGGTCACGACGCGTTAATAATTTGTTGGCGCAATCGCCAAAAGCGATCGACGTGTTTTTTGCACTTCGCCGATTTTTTGGTTTATTTAACCAAAATTCAGATGATATTTTTGGCTCTCGTGCCAATCAACTCGGGACGATCAACAGATCAGTTCAAAAATCCGCGGAGATGACGTGCACGGCTGGGATGGCGCAGCTTGCGCAGAGCCTTTGCCTCGATCTGACGGATACGCTCGCGGGTGATGTCGAACTCCTTGCCGACCTCCTCCAGTGTACGGGTACGGCCGTCATACAGACCGAAACGCAGCTTAATGACGTGCTCCTCACGAGGGGTCAAGGTATGCAGTTCGCGCTCGATCACCTCACGCAAAATGGTTGCGGAAGCAGCGTCTGCGGGTGCGGGGGTATCCTCATCGGGAATGAAATCGCCCAGATGGCTGTCTTCCTCTTCACCGATAGGCGTTTCTAACGACACGGGGTCTTGCGCGATCTTCATGATCTCGCGCACCTTTTCCGCACTCATACCCATCTTCTCACCGATCTCCTCGGCCGTTGCCTCGCGGCCCAACTCCTGCAGCATCTGGCGGGAATAACGGGATACCTTGTGGATGGTCTCAACCATGTGAACGGGAATACGGATGGTTCTTGCCTGATCGGCGATCGCACGGGTGATGGCCTGACGGATCCACCAGGTTGCGTAAGTGGAGAACTTATAACCCTTGGTGTAGTCGAACTTATCTACAGCCTTCATCAAGCCCAAGTTACCCTCCTGAATCAAGTCAAGGAAGTACATACCTCTGCCAACGTATCTCTTAGCGATGGATACGACCAAACGAAGGTTGGCCTCGACCAGCTCGCTCTTGGCATCTTCGTCGCCGTCAGCCATTCTCTGCGCGAGCTCATGCTCACGCTCGGTGGTCAGCAGCGGAACCTTACCGATCTCCTTGAGGTACATACGGACGGGGTCGTCAACGGCCAAGCCCTCCTGCTCCAGCAGTTGCTTCATATTCTCGCCTGCGCCGAATTGCTCGACCTCCTGCTCGATCTCGCTCATCTCCGCCGAGGAGATATCACCGGGAAGCGGGATGCCGTTGTCCTCCAGCGTTTCGTACAGTTTATCCAGCGAGTCAATGTCATAATCCATGGTTTCCAGAGCTACGTCCAGGTCGTGCGCAGAAAGCGCACCTTTTTTACCCTTTTCGATCAGCTCCTCCATATTGACCTTTTCTTCGTTTTCATTCGTAGGTGTTGCGGTGTTTTCCTTTTTCATACATTTCCCTTTCGTTTATGTATCCTCCGCTTGCGGTGGATATTTTATATGATAAATTTTAATTTTCCTCTTTTCTGCCTTTTCTCGCCAAAATGGAGGCGATACCCGAAACGACGTCCTCATTATCGCGGTCTGCGCGACGTGCCGCGGAGCCCTTGAGCGTTTGGACAGCTGCGCGGAATACACTCGGCCCGTTTTCTGCCAGTGCCCTGCGCTTTTGCTCCATGCGTTGCAGCCGTCCCACCTCATCGGGCGTAAATGCCTGCTCCAGCACAGGCGTACTGAAACCGCCCTCCGTTGCATGGAGTGCGACGATCTCCTCAAATGCTTTTCGGCCAAAAGCCGTGAAAAAGTCATCGGCAACAAGGCCGGCGCTACCGTCTGCCGCAGCAGCACGGTATTCGGGGAAAATGAGCATCAGACCGAGAATGGTTTCCTCTGCCGACGCGGCCTGAACGTCCTTGATTGCATCCGGATTAACGCGGTCGCCCACGTGGCGAATGCTCGCCTGTGCTTGACGCTGCTCCTCCGCTTTTTTCTCGCGAATGCGCTTGCGCAGTATATTTTCCACTTGGTTTTTAATGACGTCACTCGGTAGTCCCAGTTGCTTTGCCACCTGTCCGATATAGACCTCTCGCTCTACGCCCGTATGGTATCCCGAGATCAGAACGCAACACTCGTTGCTCGCGCGGATTTTATCCTCCGGCTGTGTCAACTCGTATTTTGCTAAAATTGCATCCAATTTATACTGAAAGCCCGATCGGCTTCCCTCCAGCACGCGACGGAACTTGTCCGCGCCGTACCGACGGATGTATTCGTCAGGGTCCTTGGCATCGGGCACGCGCAAAACGCGCACCTCAAGTCCAACCTCGCCAAGCAACTGCATGGCGCGATTGGCGGCTCTCTGCCCGGCCTCGTCACTGTCGTAAGAGATTATGACCTTTTTGGTGTATTTGGCGAAGATACGCGCCTGCTCAGAAGTGATGGCTGTTCCCAGCGTTGCCACGGCGTTTTCAAAGCCTGCCGCGTGCAAGGCGATCACGTCCATATAGCCCTCGCACAGGATCATATGTTCCGTCGCATGATTGCGTGCAAAATTGAGCGCGAACAAATGTCGGCTCTTTTTAAATCCGGGCGTATCGGACGAGTTCAGATATTTGGGCTTGGAATCATCCATCACACGTCCGCCAAACGCCACGATATTTCCCGACGTGTCAATGATAGGAAACATAACGCGATTTCGGAAATAATCGTATGCTCGACCGTTTTTCTGGCTTTTACCGCACAGAAAGCCCTTGATCAGTTCCTCGTCGGTATATCCCAAGCGACGCATATGGTCGTGCAGCATATTGAAGCTGTTCGGGGCAAAACCAAGGCCGAAATGCTTGATGGTCGCGCTCGAGAGAGCTCTGTCCTGTGAGAGATATTTCATTCCCTCACCGCCAATAGCAGGATCGAACAAGCACTCGCGGAAGAACTTGGCGGCAGCCAAGTTCATATCGTAAATACGTCTGCGCGGAATCTCACCGGGTTGAGCCTGCTTGCCGTCCTGCGGGATGGATACACCCGCACGTGCAGCCAAAAACTCAATGGCGCCGACGTAATCCAAATTTTCTGCTTTTTCAATGAAGGTAATAACGCTGCCGCCCGCATTGCAACCGAAGCAGTAAAAGCTTTGGGTGCCAGGGAAGACGGTAAACGACGGCGTTCGCTCGCTGTGAAAAGGACAAAGTCCCTGCAGATTGGAGCCTGCCCGTTTGAGCGTAACGTACGAGCTGATAACGGATTCAATATCATTGCGAGCGACGATATCGTCAATCACTTCGCGTGCGATCAAAACGGCGCACCTCCTTTTCCTTCATGTTGGTTTTTTAGCCGATCGTACCAAGGCCGCGCCAAACGCGGGGGACGTACAGCTGATTATAGGTTTCGATCGCATAGCGATCGGTCATGCCCGACAGAAAATCGCACACGCAACGCTCGACGGACTCAGTTTCCATATTACGACGGTACAACGCGGGCATGGCATCTGGGTGAGCAACGTAATGCTCAAACAACCGAGCCAACAGCGCACGGGATTTATCCTCCTGCGACTTGGCCACGGGATTGGTGTAGACGTTTTCAAACAAAAACTTGCGCAGCTTCATGGTCGCCTCATGCACGTGCGGCTCCATTTCGATGTCGTTTTTTTCCTGACTGCTGCGAATGATGGATGTCACCATGGTGTTGATGCGGCCCGAGTGGGTCTCCCCCAGCACCTCGCGAAGCTCTGCAGGAATATCGGACAGCTGCATAATGCCTGCGCGACAAGCATCGTCGATGTCGTGGTTAATGTAAGCGATGCGGTCGGCGAACTTGACGATCAGCCCTTCCAGCGTCGCGGCGCGGCTGTCACCCGTGTGGTTGACGATGCCGTTACGGACCTCCCAGGTCAGATTGAGTCCCTTACCGTTCTTTTCAAGATGATCGACCACGCGCAGACTCTGGGTATAATGCGCGAAATGCGGATCGAAGCACTGCTGCATGGCCTGCTCGCCTGCGTGACCGAAGGGGGTATGTCCAAGGTCGTGACCCAGCGCAATGGCCTCGGTCAAATCCTCGTTGAGACGCAGTGCGCGTGCCAGCGTACGGGCAATCTGCGTGACCTCCAGCGTGTGGGTCAGGCGAGTGCGGTAGTGGTCGCCCGCAGGGGCTAAAAAGACCTGCGTCTTGTTCATCAGGCGACGGAAGGACTGGCTGTGGATGATGCGGTCACGGTCGCGCTGATATTCGGTACGGTATTCGGTTCGGCCGTCATTATCTTCATTGGGCTTTTGACGGCCACGGGTATTGGCGGTCAACGCCGCATAGGGCGAGAGCCACTCACGTTCGTGTTGCATATAGTACTCTGTTAAGTTTGCCATATCAAAACACCTCCGTCCGACATGATTTTCTGCCAAATTCATTACATAAGATACGCAAAAGACGGGGGAAATACTTTTTTTCTTGAAAAATAATTTTTTTCTTCAAAAAATGAGGTGGCAGAATGAACAAAGAATAGGGGAATTCTAAATTCCATACAACTTCTTCTACGGACGCTCATACTGCGCTCCTTCGTCGCGCGCTGAGCGGTTTGCTTTTTTGTTGCCACTTCTTGGCACGCCCCAAGAAGTGGCCAAGAAACGCGCCAAGGCGTTCCCCCTTGGAACTCCCTGCCTCCCGCCGTTCTGACGATGAACGGCGGGGCTGTTTGCTTTGCAAGAATTCCCCCATCTGCGGGGCATATACCCCACCCCGCAGATGGATCAACTATGGCAAAAGCTCTTGCTTTTCCGTCCTGCTTAAAATTTTGTCCGTCCAGGGGAGCGTCGCAGATAGTAAACGTTTTTGTTTTGTTCATTGCGTGCTACTTCCGTGTTCGCATTGGCTTCAAATGCGAACGCAACATCTGTATTTGCTTATTTTCGTGCAAATATGAGCGGAGTGACAACGCAGCGACATTTGCGCGTTGCGGGTTTCTTAAGGGCATTAGGCCCTTAAGTTTCCTTTCTTTCGCCATTTCTTTGTGAAACGACAAAGAAATGGCATCATGCTTTCACCGAACGCGCGCGACAAAGTCGCGCAGGGTGAGGCTGTAGAGGCAATTGTAAAAAATCCGGATATTCCAAAATCGCGAGCCCGAGTCAAATCGACTCGGGCTCGTTCTTTCTTCTTTTATCTGTAATCAAATCTCTCACCCAGCACCTTGACCTCGTTGCCCCCCGCGCTGATCTCGCGCACGAGCGTGCGAACGTCGTCTGCGAGATGCTTTTTGACGGCAAAGCGGATGGTCACGCGATCGGAAAAGTCGGTGTCGTCCACCACCGCGCCAAAGCGAGGCAACTGCGACAGATATTTTTGATAGTCGGAGTAAGAGCAAGTAATCTCCAACTCGGCGTAGCTTTCGTAGGTGACGATGCCGGCCTCCTCGAGCGCCAGATGCGCCGTGTGGGCATAGGCTCGCACCAAGCCGCCCGCGCCCAGAAGGATGCCGCCGAAATAGCGGGTGACGACAACCAGTACGTCGTCAGCGCCCGACTTGCGAATGGCCTCGAGGACCGGCATGCCTGCCGTTCCCTGCGGCTCACCGTCATCCGAATAGCGGGCGAGAATACCGCCCTTCATGTGATAGCCAAAGACATGGTGCGTCGCATCGGGCATGAGTGTTCTGCGCTCCTTGACGAGCGCGAGTGCCTCCTCCTCGGTCTTGACAGGCGCGGCATAGCCGTAAAAAACGGACTTGCGCTCAACGAATTCAATCTCGGCAACCTTGGCGATTGTGGTATACGTTTGGGCCATGTCAATCCTCCCAATCTTCGCTCGTTTTGAGCGGGCAGGTATCAAAGGCTCGCAAAGCACCGCGCGTTGCGGCATCGACCACAGCCGTGACCGTGACAGCCTCGGCGCCATAGTCAATGTCCTCGATGGATGCGCCGCCTGCGTACAGCTTGCTCAGCATGCCCTGCTTGGCGTTGGGGATGACAAAGGTGGCTTTGGTTCTGCCGCCGTGGATCAGCGCGGTCAGCTTAGTCAGAAGCTCGTCCAAGCCCTGCCCCGTTTTGGCAGAGATAAAGACGGCCTCACCCTGCCCTGCCGATTTACCCGGCAAAGGGAAAGAGGACTGCGCCTCGGGCTTGTCGCATTGGTTAAAGACGTACAGCTTGGGCTTGTCAGCAGCCCCAAGCTCCTCAAGAAGTGCCTCGGTACACTCGAGCTGCTCGCGGCATTCGGGGTCGGATGCGTCGATCAGAATCAGCAAAATATCCGACAACGCAGCCTCGTCCAGCGTCGAGCGAAAGGCACGGATGAGATGGTGCGGCAACTTGCGGATAAATCCAACCGTATCGGTCAAAAGGATTTTGTCACCGCTCGGCAACGTATATTGCCTTGTCGTGGGATCCAGCGTAGCAAACAGCTTGTTTTCTGCCAAAATGCCCGCGTCAGTCAGACGGTTGAGCAGTGTCGACTTGCCCGCGTTGGTGTATCCAACTAAAGCGACAGTAGGAATACCACTGCGCTGGCGAGTTGCACGCATGGTGCGGCGATTTTTGTCCATCTCCTCGAGCTGATCCTCCAGCGCGCGGATGCGACGCTGCATATGACGGCGGTCGCTTTCCAGCTGTGACTCACCGGGACCACGCGTACCGATACCGCCGCCAAGACGGCTCATTTCGGTGCCGTGACCCGTCAGACGGGGGGCCGTATATTTGAGCTGTGCCAGCTCGACCTGCACTTTACCCTCCATTGTGGTGGCGTGCAGGGCGAAAATGTCTAAAATAAGCATGGAACGGTCAATGACGCGCACGTCCTTGCCAATGCCGTCCTCTAAATTTCGGATCTGGGCGGGCGAGAGCTCCATGTCAAAAATGACCAGCTCAATCTCGTTTTCCTTGCAAAGCGAAGCGATCTCCTCCACCTTGCCCGAGCCGATGACAGTTGCGGGATCCAGCGTGGGACGGCTTTGCATGACGCGAGCAAAGACCATTCCCCCTGCCGTATCGAGCAGACGTTCCAGCTCGTCAAGTCCTCGCTCGGCCTCCTCGGGGGAGGTATCGCGGGTGCTGAGGCCGACCAAAATGGCCGACGCCATGCCCTTCATATGATCCAGTATATCGTGTTGTTCAAAAAAGGCCATAAAAATCCTTTCTGCAAAATGCTTACATAAAAAAATTGGACAGAGCACGCGTTTGCACGTGTTCTGTCCAATGCTGTGTCGGTTCGATCGAACAGACGGCTGTGGCTATTACTTGCCGCTTGCAGCCAGTCTCTTCTTGAACTTGTCCACTCTACCGCCGGCATCAACGAACTTCTGCTTACCGGTAAAGAAGGGGTGGCACTTGGAGCAGATTTCAACTCTCATCTCGCCGCCCTTGGTAGAACGGGAGGTAACAGTCTCACCGCATGCGCACTTAATTACGACTTCCTCATACTTAGGATGGATTCCTGCTTGCATTTTAATAGCTCTCCTTTCTGAATTTGCTTGTGCTGCTCCGTGACCTCGGTCAGGAAAGCCTGATGGCTAAACCGCGAACATCCTGCATAGGATTGCCGCCGTTCGTACATCGCACTTTTCTGCAACTTCTCGAATTGCTCACGAATACGGACATTATATCACAAATAATTTGAAATTGCAAGGGCTTTTTGAAAAATATTTATTTTATTTTCTAAACGTTGCCGCCTTCCATAAAATTGCCGCTTGTGAGCCTCAACGATTTAACCCGGACGGGTATCTTGTATCATCGCGTAATAGATCATTTTCATCAGAGCAGAAAACTCAGCACTTGTGAAAACGGTTTGCTCTTTTTCCATCACGGTAGAAGTGAGATAATAATCGTAATAAACAAAATCGCCCTTGTTTGTGATGTAATACAGGGCAGAGCCTTGGTGCATAGCTTCCCCCCACAGATAATAAACGTCTAACACCTTTGCACCTTTCGGGAGCTGCTCCGAAGCACCATCGTTCAGCAACACCGACAACGTTTCCGAATCCAAGGATATGTGACTATTCGTTATCTCAACCATCTTCCCATCGTCCGCAAATGAATACAGAGATCGGATTTCATCATTTTTCACAACTGCATAAATGGTTTGTGAAACATAATCGCTCTCCAAAACTTCTTCAACTGTCTCGCATCCATGAAACGCATAAACAATCGGTATATTATGTATACGAACCACGCGTTCATTGTCTTGGACTCCCAGCGCACTCTTGATGGAATCGTCAATCTGAATCGCGCTGTATTGGGAAAATTCATTGGGTTTCTCCTCGTTTTCTGGCAACTGCGGACTTTGGCGACAGGATGGCAAAGCAACAAGTAGAATAGCGATCAGCAAAAACAGGATAACTTTTTTCATAGCGAACTCCTCCTTGATTACGTTTTGATAGCTCCTCACCTATATAGACAGAAAAAATCGGATTTTCTTATGACTTTTTTCGAAATTTTTTATTTCCAATCAAAAAAGCGCACACGAAGCCCAGCCCCGTATGCGCTTATTCTTTTGCCGCCGATATTCAGTTGGGATTCGGCAACGACACCTTGACAAAGCAACATAGCGGTAACAACTATCGCCGGATTTTCTACGATAATATTATATCATAGCTTCCAAGGATTGTCAATAAGCCGTTTTTGGGGAATCACAACACCTGCTTCAGCTCCTCCCGCAGCTTGGCAATGATCTTCTTTTCGAGGCGCGAGATGTAGGATTGCGAGATGCCGAGCAGGTCGGCGACCTCCTTTTGCGTCATTTCATCGCCACCCGACAGCCCATAGCGCAGCTCGATGATCACCCGCTCGCGCTCCTCGAGTCTCGCCACGCAATCGCGGATGGCCTGCCGCTCCTCCCGCTCGGCAATCTCGGTCACCACATCCACCTCGTCGCTGGAGAGTACGTCGGACAGAAGCAGCTCGTTGCCGTCCCAGTCGGTGTTGAGCGGCTCGTCGATGCTGACCTCGTGCCGCTGGCCGCTGTTTTTGCGTATGTACATCAGTATTTCATTCTCAATGCACCGCGAGGCGTAGGTCGCCAGCTTGATATTCTTGTCGGCGCGGAAGGTATTGACCGATTTGATCAGTCCGATCGTGCCAATCGAGATCAGATCCTCAAGTCCGATGCCCGTGTTCTCAAACCGCTTGGCGATATAGACGACCAGCCTAAGATTATGCTCGACGAGCAACGTCTTGGCGTCTTCGTCCACGCCCAGCCGCTCGATGGCGGCCGCTTCGTCCTCCTGCGTCAGCGGAAGCGGTAGAGTGTCGGGGCCGTTGATATAAAAAATATCACAATCCTCTTCCCTTTGGCCTCTCAGCCACGACGTCAACCGCCGCTTGATCCGTTTGATCCATGCCCACATTGCCTTTCCTCCGTTCATATCATCAATTCACTCGGCACCAGCGCCGCAATGCCGTCTTTTTTCTCGGTCAGCTTGGTCGGCGCGATCAGAGCGCTAACCTGCCGTTTGTCCTCCTGTCCCGCCTCGCAAAGATAGATGCCATCGGGGGCAAAGGCCACCATCATGCGCTCGCCCAGCGCCGTTCTGGCGGGGATCAGACGCACCGATCGGGCGAGTTCCGCCGGCAACACTTCGATTGCCTCGGACACCCGCTCTGCCTGCGCGACACGAAGCAGCGGCGGTGGAACCACGCCAATCAACCGCGCCGCATCGGCGGGAATGACCACCTTGCCGCTGATGGGATCGCGAAGCAGATTGCCCGAGTCGCAAAGACCCGCCAGTCGCACGCTATTACCGTTTTGCTCAACGATCACATCTACCCGCTTGTGGGTGGTCCGCTTGAAACAGCGTCCCCACAGCGCCGTCAAAACGGCCGATACGACTGCCATACCAAAGAACAGCCAGGTGGACAGCCCCTCCTCGCTCACCCGATCTGTAAGTCCCGGAATTCGATTGAGCTGGGAATACAGCAAGGTCATCGCTCCGCCAAGCAAGACGGAGATAAGTAAGTACAACGCGCAAAGGCGCAACAGCGCTTTCCATGTTTCATGCCGCCCCGCCATGGCAACGGCGCACAGCGCGACGCAGACGAGGGCGTCGAGCAAAAACGCGGGTACCCTGCCCACCGTCAGAAACAGCACCGCCACGGCGTATATACCGCCCAGCGCCGAGGCCAGCACGCCCCGCCAAAGAGAGAGCGGTCGGTGAAGCAAGCGGGCAGTGAGATAAAAGCCGAGAAAATCCATACTGAAATTGACCAAAAACAAAAGATCGGCGTAGACCTCGCCACCCATGCCATCTCCCCCCTTCCCGTTCGTTGAGTTCATTATATGCGACGCGGCGCGCGAAATATGTCCGAGAAATAAAGCGGTGAAAATTTCCAGGACAACAAAAAAGCCCGCCGAAACAGTAGCGGAAACACTCTTGATAAAAGTTTTGGTCAAGCTTTTTCAAAAGCTTGCGCGGTGGAGGGCGCGTAGCCCTCCTCGCCCTCCGCAGAGGGCGAAATATCATTCGGCGTTTCTTTTTGTTAGCTTTTTCTTTGCGCCTGCGCAACCAAAGAAAACGCGGCTTGCAAATGAAGCCATACCAACAAAAGCCCGCCAAACTTGGCGGGCTTGGTTCTCTATTCATCTCACCGTCGCGTACAAATTCAGATCCCA
>JAZLDE010000076.1:0-7281 GCA_045614625.1 Eubacteriales bacterium | reverse complement strand
TATCGCCCGTGCGAAATGATGTATTTGCTTTGCAAATGTGATGTTGCTGCACTTCGTTTCGTAATGATGTAATGTTTGCCTTGTGTTTGGAGAGGCGTCATCATTGGGAGACGCCGACTTCGTTTGTGAAATGGCGTCATTTTGCGAGGGCAACCATCATGAAAAAAAGCACTTCTTTCGAAGTGCTTTTTTGGTGACCCGTACGGGAATCGAACCCATGTTTTCGCCGTGAGAGGGCGATGTCTTAGCCGCTTGACCAACGGGCCAAATTTGCGGTCGCTCTTGCGACCTTGGCTATTATATCATACGGCTTTTTATTTGTCAAGTCTTTTTTCAAAAAAAATTATCTTTTTTGCTCTTTTTTTATTCTTCGTTCTCCGGCTCTCTGCCGACCAGGATCAGATATTCCTCATAGGAGAGGAGCAGACGCAGGGCAGCCAAGAGGGCGTTTGGGGTCATGCCGGAGGGCAGACCGAGCGTGGTTGCCAGCGCGTCGCGGCGGGCGGTGCTGTTATCCTTGCCTGTTAGTCCGTCGATATAGAAGTCAGTTTTGGAAAGCGGATTTTCCATGGCGCGGGTAACGGCATCCCCGTTCTCATAGGGTTTGAGCAGATCGTACAGCAGTTGCTGTTCCATGCCCTCTACACCAAGCGTCCCTTCGGCAGAGGGGACCGCCTTGCGCTTTTCCTTGCCCTTGATCTGGGGAATATAGAGTTGAATGAGGCGTTCTTTCGGGACCGCGCTGGTGATATGGGAGCGGATGAGCTTGCCTGCGCCGTCGCTGTCGGTCAAGAGGATGATCGGGCTTTTCTTGGCCAGCGCGCGGATAAGAGTGAGCTTTTCCTTATGGTTGAACACGCCAAAGCCGTCGGTGGTGATGATCTGACCATTCATGACGCACTGCAGTTTTTGCTTATCGTAGCGGCCCTCGACGATGACGGGGTATGGGATATTCAGTTTTTCTGTCATGGGTAAATCACCTCCGGTGACAATGGTTTTGGTTTAACTAATTTTTTTAGCAACTGCTTCTACGGACGCTCACACTGTGCTTCGCACGCGCTCGCGGTTTGTTTTGTTGCCACTTCTTGGCATGCCCCAAGAAGTGGCCAAGAAGGGCACCCGGACGTTCCCTCCGGGGCCTCCCCGCTTCCCGCCGTTTTACAACAAACGGCGAGAAGATAAGATGCAGGCAAACTTTCTCCATCTGCGGGGCATATATCCCACCCCGCAGATGGGATAGCAGGGCAGTTACCCTGCGCAAAGGCAAAGCTAACATAGTGGAGCGGATGGGAGAGGGCCCCGCCGCTCGCGGTAGCTATTGTTGGGATGGACGGGCCGCTGAGGACATCGGCCCCTACAAAGGATAGGAGAAGTTGTTACAGTCGTGCTCCTGTTTCCTTCCTTAAAGTTTTTGGGGATCCAAGGGGGCTTTTTTCAAAAAGCCCCTTGGTCGCCGAAGGCACGTCCTCCTTATCTCACAATCGCCCAAACGAGCACCAGCACACCCAGCGCGATGCGGTAGATGCCGAAGGCGGAGAAGGTATGGCGTTTGACAAAATCGGTCAGGAAGCGAATCGCTGCGAGCGAGACAACAAAGGAAACGAAGCAGCCGACGGCCAACGTCACGTAGGCCATGGTGGGAACGGTCGAACCACTCTCCAGCACGTATTTGACAAAGCCCAGCGCCTTGATAGCACTCGCGCCTGCCATAGCGGGAATGGCCATAAAGAAGGAAAACTCAGCCGCGGTTGCGCGAGAGAGCCCCAGCATCATAGAGCCGAGAATGGTCGAGCCTGAGCGCGACGTACCGGGAATGATGGACAGCGCTTGAAACGCGCCGATACACAGGGCCGTGGGCAGTGTGATATCTTCCACCCGCTCGATGCAAGGCGAAGTGTTTTTACGGAATTTCTCAATCAAAATAAAGGCCACGCCGTAGACGATCAGCGCGATGGCCACGACGACGGAGTTGTACAGCCAGCCGTCCATATCCTTGCCGGTTTTGGCCTCAAGGATCTTGTCAAGTCCAAGACCGATGATGGCGGCGGGAATGCTCGCGACGAGCACCCTGCCCCACAGCCGCCAGGTTGACTTGCGCTCATTTGCACTCGCGCGGCGGGAAAAGGGCCAGAGCGTATGCCAGAACAGCACCACGACGGCAAGTATTGCGCCAAGCTGAATAACCACCTGGAACATTTCATAAAATTCCGCCATGAACACGGCATCCGAGGTAAAACGGAAGGACAGAAGATCCTCCAGGATGATCAAATGCCCCGTTGAGCTGACGGGCAGCCATTCGGTGATGCCCTCGACGATGCCGTAGACGATGGCTTTGAGAAGTTCGATGAAGGTTGTCATAGTAACACTCCCTGCACAAAAAAGCTATTGATAACAAAAAAGCACAGTTTGAAGCATAGCTGTCATCGTTGCCCACTTTTTCTTTTGGCACAAGAGGCGCAAAAGAAAAAGTTGTCAAAAAGAAAACGCCGAAGAGATTTCGCCCTCTGCGGAGGGCGACAAGGGCTCTGCCCTTGACCCGCAAGCCTTTTGAAAAGGCTTGACCGAAAACCTTGAAAGATTACTCCCCTGCTCTCAAAATGTCACCCTCGCCCACGTCGAAGGGCACGCGGACGTAGAAGGGCTGAGAGGGATGGGGGGCGGCGGGGATGGGGTTGCCTTCAGCGTCGTACAATTCCTGCACGACAAAGGGCTTGCCGATCTGACCGGGGGTCAGCAATTCGGCGTGATCGCCCACACAGATTTTATTTTTTAGTTTGAAGAAGGCAAGAGTTCCCTGCTCCGTTGTCATAGGCGGAAGCGCCGCGGGGGGCGTCACTTCATTATACGGCCGCGCGATGGCGAAATATGCTTTTTCGCGGATGTAGCCGACGGTGGATGCAAGGTTGCTCTCCTTACGGCAGTCGTCCAGATAATAGCCCGTGCAGTATTCACGGTGGGAGACACTCTCCAGCTCCCGCATCCACTCAGCGCGGTAGATATACCGCTCGGGATCGGCAGCATAAGCGTCCATCGCCATGCGGTAGGCGTTGGTCACGACGGCGGTGTAGTAGGCGCTCTTCATGCGACCTTCGATCTTGAAGGAGTTGATACCGCTGTTCATGAGCTCGGGAATATGATCGATCATGCACATATCCTTGGAGGACAAAATAAAGGTGCCGAGATCGGTTGTTTCAATGGGCAGGGGCTGATCGGGGCGTTTTTCCTCGACCAGAGTGTAATTCCAGCGGCAAGGCTGGGCGCAAGCGCCGCGGTTGCCGTCGCGGCCCGTCAGCTCGTTGGACAGCATGCACCGTCCGCTATAGGACACGCACATGGAACCGTGCATAAAGGCCTCCAGCTCAATATCGTCGGGGATAGCCTTACGGATGGCGCGGATCTCGTCGAGATTGAGCTCTCTTGCCAACACCAATCGCTTGGCGCCAAGGCGCACGAAGGACTGCGCCGTCGCAGGGCTGCAAATGCCCGCCTGTGTAGAGATATGGATCTCCATTTCGGGCCACAGCTCGCGCATGGTGTCCATAACGCCAAGATCGGCGACGATCACGGCATCGACCCAAACGGCACGGTCGCGCAGTTCGCAAATAAACGCACGCAGATCGGCATATTCGTGAGCGCGGGGCATGGTGTTGAGCGTCAAATATATTTTCTTTCCGCGCACATGAGCATAGGTCACCGCCTCGGACAATTCATCCAGCGTAAAATTGTCGGCGGCCGAGCGCATACCGAAGCGCTGTCCCGCCAGATAGACGGCGTCAGCTCCGTAGCGCAGTGCGGCTTGCATTTTTTCAAAATTCCCCGCAGGGGATAAAAGCTCGGGTATTTTCATTCTCATACGCCTTTCGTCAATGGTTTCTGATGATATCATACCACATCTTTGCCGTTTTGTCAGCAAAAATGCAAAAATAATCTTTCGTCGTCACCGTAAAGGTACGCTTTCCTGCTCGCACCGAACGCTCGTCGCAGGCACGAGGTCGCACCAATGGCTTCCCTTGGGCATGGCGTTCCATGCGTCAGTGCTACCGAGATACTGCAGATCCGTCAAGGACGAGCAGCGGTAGAACGCGTACATATCGATGCGAGAGAGCGCTGCGGGCAGGACGATCGAGCGAAGCGAGGTGCAGCCGAGGAAGGCATACTCGCCGATTTCTCCGACGTGTGAAGGGAGGGTGATCTCCGTCAGGCTCTCGCAGCCGCGGAAGGTATAGCGACCGATGCGCGTCAAAGATGAAGGCAGCACGATGCGAGAGAGCGACAAGCACTTGTAAAAGGCATAATCGCCAATGGAAAGGACGGTATCGGGAATAAAAACGTCCGTGATCGCACCGCAATTGTAAAACGCCCAATCGTAGATATGATACTGGCTGCCCTCGTAGCGGTCGGGCAGGCGCAAAACGGTCTCCGTGCCGACGTACCCGACCAAATAGTGCCTGCCGTCAAACGAGTAGAACAGATAGCCGTTTTGATTGACTAAGCGGCTATCGCCGTCGTGAATGGCACGGGCGTAGCAAGCCAGGTGTCCATGCTCGCTCTCTCCCATCGTCAAATCCAGCGCAGAGCGGTTGATAACCTCGATCAAACGGTAGCAATCGGCGAAGGCAAACTCACCGATGTGCTTCAGCGTCGAGGGCAGCGTTACGCTCATCAGGCGGTTACAGCCGTTGAAGGCGTCCGCGCCGATGGTGGAAATGCCCTCGGGGATGGTCACGCTGACAAGGCGCACGTTATGCGAAAAGGCGGACTTCGGCAACTCACGCAACCCTGCTGACAGTGTCAGCGAAGTGACGGAACGGCAACCATGGAAGGCATACGCTCCAAGAGAGGTTACGCTGTTGGGCAGTACGATCTCAGTAAGGCTTTCGCAATCGTAAAACGCATATTCGCCGATGGTCGAAAGGCCATCGGGAAACGCAACGTCCGTCAGCGAGACGCAACCGTAAAAGGCATATGCACCAATGTCCGTCGCAGCGTCTTGCAATGTCACGTGCTGCAAAGCGCGACAACCGTAAAAGGTGTACGCACCGATCTTTGCCACGTGCGACGGAAGCGTGACGGCCGTCAAGCGGTCGCAGCCAAAAAAGGCGTAGTCGTGCAGAATGTAATCCTTACCGCGGTAGTGCTCGGGCAACGTAAGATCTGTCCGCGCACCCACATAGGCGACCAGATACCAAGCACCCTCGGCTTGACAGAACAGATAGCCGTCCTTCTCAACGACCATGCTTTGTTCATCGACAACGCGCATGGCGCGATAAGTCAAAAGGCCGTTGCGCTTACTGCCCGCATACAGACCGAGCCAGGAGCGATCGATGACCTCAAATAGTCGGTAGCATTCGGCAAATGCGGCTTCGCCGACGAATCGCACGCCCTTGCCAACCGTCAAACGAACGAGCGAGGAGCAATGCGTCAGCGCATTTGCCTCAATATCCGTTACGCTGTCGGGGATAATCAGCGAGGTCAGTCCCGTGCAGGCATACAGAGCGTACTCACCGATGCGTGTGACATCCTCGCCGATGACCAGCGAGGTCAGAGCGCTACAGCCATAAAACGCGCGCGCTCCAATTTCCGTCACGCCGCATGGAATGGTGACGCTCGTCAGATACGTCGCCTGATAAAAGGCAAACGGTGCGATAGCGCTCACCGCCTCTCCCATGGGAGAATGGGTGGGAATGAGAAGATCCGTATCGGTGCAATGACCGATGCCGACGAGTGTGCAGCTTCCGTCGCCGTTGGAGGCAAAGACCAAACCCTCGCTCGCACGTCTGTGGCAACGAGTGCAGGCGTCGTCCTGCACGTCATGCCCGAGTGCGTCGAGATATAGCATGTGCGCCAGCGTCACACCGCAGGCCGAGCAATAGCGTCCCTCCTGCCGTCCCGCCTCGGTACAAGTCGGTCTCTTACCCTCGATGCTTGCAACAGTATGGGCTGCGGGCACTTCTTGGTAGGTCGTATAGTCACACCGCGAGCAGGTGGCGTAAGCAGCCCAGCCGATTTCGGTGCAGGTCGGCGCTTGCGCGGTGTGGGAGATTTCGTCATGACCAAGCGCGGGCACTTCTTGGTAGGTCGTATAGTCACACCGCGAGCAGGTGGCGTAATCCGCCCAGCCGATGGCTGTGCAGGTCGGCGCCTGCGCGGCGTGTGAGATTTCGTCATGACCGAGCGCGGGCAATTCTTCGTAGCTCGTATAGTCGCACCGCGAGCAGGTGACGTAGGAGTCCCAGCCGATGGCTGTGCAGGTCGGGGCTTGCGCGGTGTGAGAGATTTCGTCATGACCGAGCGCGGGCACTTCTTGGTAGGTCGTATAGTCACACCGCGAGCAGGTGGCGTATGCCTCCCAGCCAGTTTCCATGCAAGTCGGCGCTTGCGCGGCGTGGAAGATTTCGTCATGACCGAGCGCGGGCTCTTCTTCGTAGGTCGTATAGTCACACCGCGAGCAGGTGGCGTAATCCGCCCAGCCGATGCCTGTGCAAGTAGGCGCTTGCGCAGTGTGAGAGATTTCGTCATGACCAAGCGCGGGCTCTTCTTCGTAGGTCGTATAGTCACACCGCGAGCAGGTGGCGTAGGAATCCCAGCCATTCTTCGTGCAAGTAGGCGCCTGCGCGGTGTGGGAGATTTCGTCATGATCAAGCGCGGGGAGTTCTTCGTAGGTCGTATAGTCACATCGCGAGCAGGTGACGTAATCCGCCCAGCCGATGGCTGTGCAAGTAGGCGCTTGCGCGGCGTGAGAGATTTCGTCATGACCGAGCGCGGGCACCTTTTCCACAGCAAGGCGGGCATGGCAAGCCGTACAGTCGCGGTATTGCTGCCCCTCCGTCGTGCAGGTGGGCACCGTTTCGATCTGCCACTGCCCTGCCGTGTGGGCGGTCATGGCGATCTCCTCGCTCTGCCGCTCACCGCACGCGCACGACCGCTCTCGCAAGCCTTGCATGCTGCAGCTTGCCCCATTTACGGTCGTCCACTCGCCAAAATTATGCTCATGAGCAGGGGGCTCCGGGGTCTCGGGCGTTTCAGGCGTTTCAGGAAGCGTGGGGGTGGGACGGACGCAAGAAACCAGCGCGGTCAGTAAAAGCGCGCATGCGATGATATACATGACGCGAAGCATTCGTTTCATTCGGTCCTTTCCTCCCTTATCTGTGTTATTTTTAATTAAACTATACCACAAAATCCCGTTCTCGTCAATGAATATTTCTTGCCGACACAAAAACGCCTGCCGTTTTCACCGCAGGCGTTTTTGATCTGTTTGATTCTTATTCCTTGTCTACGATG
>JAZLDE010000075.1:0-24182 GCA_045614625.1 Eubacteriales bacterium | reverse complement strand
CCTTTTATCGCGCCAGTTTCGCCTTTGTATTACGGCGTTGCTTGCAACGCGGGCTTCGGGCAAAGCCCATACCCCTAAAGATGCACGTATCTTTAGGCTCTCCCTTAGGGAGAGCTCCCGCGATAGCGGGTGAGAGGGCTTTAATTGGGGGAATTTACCCTCTCCGTCGGCTGCGCCGCCACCTCTCCCGGAGGGAGAGGCTTTTATATTCACCCCCATTATACCACAAAATCGGCAGCGGAGCAACCCTCTGCCGAAATTTGTTTGTAGGGGAGGCGTTTCGCCTCCCGTTCATTGTAATCGGCGGGAGGAGCAAGCCCCTCCCCTACGGATAACTCGTAGGGGCGTTCATCGAACGCCCGCGGGCGATCAATGATCGCCCCTACGGTAAACATCCTTATGAGTGCCTCGTAATGCCGTGATTTTTTTATTAAAACCCGCACTCCTGTTCAAACTCGCGAAGTGCCTCTACGTACCCAACTCTATCGACGGGAAAGGCCAGGCCGTGGCCCGCACCCTTGATGGTGACCATCTTTTTGGGCGACGCGCAGACCTCGTGCACCTTCACGCTCATGTCGTGCGGCACGAAATCATCCGCATCACCGTGCAGGAACACGATGGGCACCGTCGCATGCTTGGCCGCCTCCATGGGTGAGCCCTTTTTGATGTCAAAGCCACCGTAAACGATGCCACCCAGGCGGATCAGAGGATACATCAGCCACACGGGCAGATTGATCTGGCGGATGACCTTTTTGAGGATATCCTCGGTGGAGCTGTAGCCGCAGTCGGCCATGGCACACACGACGTTTGGAGGCAGCTTTTCGCCCGCCGCCATGACAACGGTCGCCGCACCCATAGACACGCCGCCGATGACAATCTTTCTGTCCTTGCCGAAGCGCTCGGTTGCGTAATCGATCCAAGTCAGGCAGTCCCGATGCTCGCGAATGCCAAAAGTGATGATGTGGCCGTCGCTCTTACCGCCCGCCCGCTGGTCGATGATAATAACACTGCGGCCGAGAGCAAAGCAACGCTCAATGCCGCCGCACAGGTCGCGCTCGGCGTTGCCGCGGTAACCGTGGAACAACAATTCAACCGTCGCGTCGGGAGCGTATTCGTAATATGTACCCCGCAGGGTCAGGCCGTCGTAGGATTTGATCTCAATTTTTTCGTGAGGCATGGAGCGGATCTGCTTGGTCCAGTTCACCATGTCCTCGCGGAAGGGCTCGTAGATCTTACCGGGCGGAATGTCGTATTCGTCGGGGCCGAGAACTTTTCTCTTGCCCGAATAGAAAACTATAATAAAGCAGACGAGCGCCGCCAACAAAACCAGAACGATCAGTGCGGCTAGAACGATCGAAACGATAATTAAAGGGTGCATACAATGCCTCCGTACTTAGGGTTAACAGTTTTATTATAACACTCTCTCCCCTTTCAGTCAATCGCCACTTTGCATTTTTTGAAAAAATTCCATGTGACGGTATTATACTCTTCGATTATTATATTCTTATTATAATAACTTGTAAAAGTATTGACTTTTGAGTCGAAATATGATATAAAAGAAACTGGTATTTTATATGCCGCGCAATGCGGCAGGTAACAATGGCAAAAGGAGCAACATCATGGACAAGTTCGTTATATTAGCTGATATTACCTGCGACCTCACAAAAGAAATGCGCGAGTTCGTTGGTATGCAGGATTATATTAAAGGGCACGTCAGTATCACCGAGGGTGGCGAGACCAAGGATTATCAGACCGATCTGGATTGGCAAACCATCACGCGAGAGACCTTTTACGGTGCGCTGGATAAGAAAAACGTAAAAGTCGTGTCCGCGCCTCCCAACCTGGACGAGTACATGGATGCTTTTATCAAATACATCAAACAGGGCTACGCTGTACTGAGCATGTCCATTTCCTCCAAGATCAGCGGCACGTACGATTTTTCCTGCGTCGCTGCAAAAAAGGTTCAGGAGCAATATCCCGACGCCAAGATCTATTGCTTTGACGCCATGCGTATGGCAGGTGCATTCGGTCTGTTGGTCGTCTACGCTCATCTGCTCAAGAACGAGGGAAAAAGCTTTGAAGAAGTCATCGAATGGCTGAAAGCCAACAAAAACCGCGTACACCAGATGGGTCCCATCGACGACCTGATCGTTATCGCCCGCCGCGGCAGAATTACCATGGGCAAGGCCATTCTCGGCAGCTTTGCGGGCGTCAAGCCCATGGGCGACTGCAACCGTGAGGGCTACGTCACCGTGCTGACCCGCGCCAAGGGCATTCGCAAGGCCCTCGATCTGACGGCGGCATACGTCCAAAAGACGGCGGTTGACGCGCAAAACTCTTACGCCATCATCGCACACACCGACCGCCCTCAGCTGGCTGAAATGCTCAAAGAAAAGCTGGAGGTGCTCGTTCCCTTCAAGAAGGTGTTCATCGTTGAATGTTTTGCCGGCAACGCCACCAATATTGGCACGGGCATGACGGGCGTTTACTACTTCGGTGACGAGGTATCCGAAGACATGGAAAAGGAGAAGGCCGTTCTGCTCGAATTGAGTGGCAAATAACCGTCCAATTTCTACAATCTAAGCTGACAGGAGATTATTTTATGATATATACACAACTGGACGGGGCGCTGTTCTGCAATCTGTTGGATTACGGCATCCGCAATCTCGCCTTGCATTGCGACGAAGTCAACGCCATGAACGTCTTCCCCGTTCCGGACGGCGATACCGGCACCAATATGGTCACGACGCTGTCAGGTGGCTATCGGGCGATTACCAAACCCGACGCTGAGCTGGCCGAGGTCGCGCGACAGTTTGCCGGTGCCGTTGTCTACGGTGCGCGAGGTAATTCGGGCGTAATCGTCTCCCAGTTCTTCAAGGGCTTCTCGGAGACCTTTTACGCGCCGAACGCCAAGCGAACCATTGGATGTTCCGAGTACGTCGAAGCACTCAAGCAGGGCATTTGCTATGCCTACGATGCGGTATCCCGCCCAACGGAAGGTACTATTCTCACCGTCATCCGCGAGGCAACCGAGCACGTATCTCGCATTGAGCTAACCGACCTAACCGAGCTGATCCGTCAGTTCTTATACCAGGCCAAAATCTCGTTGGAGAATACCCCCAACTTGCTCCCCATTCTGAAGCAGGCCGGTGTGGTAGACAGCGGTGCCGTCGGCATCATTTGCGTGTTCGAGGGTATGCTTCGCTACCTTTTGGGTGAAACGATCGAAAAAACGGTCGACTCTGCTGCTGAAATTGTTATCGACTACAGCCAATTTGACAAAAACAGCCGTTTTGAGTTTGGGTACTGCACCGAATTTTTGTTACAGCTGTTAAACGGCTCTGCGCCTTTTGACCATGCGGCATTTTTGAGTGCGCTTGAGACGCTGGGCGACTCAATCGTTTGCTCACTCGAGAACGACAAGGTCAAGGTGCACGTCCACACCCGCTCCCCCGAGCAGGTACTTGCATTGGCACACGCGCACGGAGAATTTCTCTCGCTCAAGCTGGAAAACATGAGCGTTCAACACACGGCGCAGGCAAAGCAAGCAACCGCAGTGGTCAACGCTCAAAACAAGCCGGATGGTCCTTTTGCCGTTGTAGCCGTTTCGCATAGTCAAAACATGGCCGAGCTGTTTGAGCGTATGGGCGCAGACGTCGTCATTTCGCTGACCGACGCGCAGACCCCCAGCGCACAGCATTTCGTCGATGCATTCGACGCAGCAGGTTGCGACAATATCGTCGTATTTCCCAACAATCCCAACGACGTGCTGACCGCACGACAAGCTTGCGCGCTGTACGGTCAAGGTAATGTCGTCATTGTCAACGCCCGTTCGATCGCCGACTGCTATGCCGCGCTGGCCCTGATTGACTTTGATTGCAACGATTTTGACCGTGTAGTCAGTGGCATCAACAAGGTCATCGATCATATCGATACCGTTCGCCTGACCACTGCCGCACGCGATGCTACTTATGACGGCGCTAATATCCGCAAGGGGGATTTTCTCGCCTTGCGCGGCTCGAAACTGCTCGCCATTGATACATCCTTGGAGCAGTTGGCCTGCCGCGTCATTACCGACGTGATGGCTAAAGAGGAAAAGGATGCCATCACACTTTTCGATAGTGACGGAATTCCCAAGCATTCCATTGACGCCATTCTCAATTTCATCAGTCGCGATTATATCTACACCGAGGCTAATCTCGTTTCGACGGGAGATGCCGGTGCGGATTTGATCTTATCCTTTGAATAAACCTTTTTCGAAAAGGAGGCACCATGAAATACGCAATTACAAGCAAAAAGAAACTGATCCTTTACGGCTGTGCCGGACTCGGCGTCAATATGCTGGGCATCATCGTCGGCTCCTATCTTTGCAGTGCTTTGCTCGTCGGAGGCTTCGTTGATAACGTAGAGAACTGGACGTATCTGAACAAGGATCTGGTCATCGCAGGTCTTTGGGCAACCCTTGCCTTTATCGCCAAGGCGCTGGACGGTGTCATCGACATTCCCCTCGCCTCCTGGACGGACAACCTGCGCACCCGCTGGGGTCGCCGCCGTCCCTCCATTGTGATCGGCCTTGTCGCAACCGTGATCGCTTATCTGCTTTTCCTGATTCCGATTGACAGCGGCGCAACGGTACTCAACACGGTATGGTTTGCCTTCATCCTGATGCTGTTTTACGCAGCCTATACGCTGACCATGCTGACTTACTACGCCACCTTCAGCGAGATCATCGCTAACGACGCTGACCGTGTCTTTTTGTCCAACACCAAGTCCATTTGCGACGTGGTCTACTTCTCGCTCAGCTTCGCGCTGGTTCCCGTGTTCGTCAATATGGGCATGAACATCCGCATCGTTGCGGTTTTGTTCCTCCCGCTGTGCTTGACCATGCTCATTCCGCTGTTTTTGCTCAAGGAGGATCGCACCGACGGAGAGAACGCCAACATTCCTATGCAAGAGCGTATTCCTTTGAAAAAATCGCTGATCTTCTCGTTTAAAAACAAAAAATACATTTACTGGCTGAGCATTCTGTGCGTCATGAACGTCGGTCTGCAGCTGTTCCTCAGCGGCATCAACGAGTTTTTCTCGACGACGGGCATCAACATGACCTTCGTCATGGCCTCGGCCTTTGCCCCCGTTCCCTTCACGCTGATGATCTATAACAAGCTCATCAAAAAGAAGGGGTTGCGTGTGGCCTATCAGTACGCGCTTGCCATGTTCTCAAGCGGCATGGCGCTGATGTTCCTTTGCCACAACATCGTTCCTGAGCATATGCTGTTGCCCTTTGCCATTTTCTGCAGTCTTTTGACCTCGTGCGGCATCGGTGCCTTCTTCTCGATCACTTACATGATCCCCTCTCAACTGGCCGAGGAAGAAAATCTCAAGGGAGAAACCTGCGCCTCGTCCATGTATTTTGCCATTCAGGGCTTGTTTGAAGCAGTATCCGCCGCATTGGCGTCGCATATCATTCTGGTCTACCTCAAGCAAAGCGGCAACGTTTATCTTTTGACCATTATCGTCGCCATTATGTGCATGGCCGCCTTCACACTGGCCTTCTTCATGCCCCGCTCACTGGCTGTTCTGGGCAAAAAAACAGACAAATAAGCCAGCTATGCAACAATATAACCAACAGCTGTCGGAGGACGTGCGTACATTGCGCACGTCCGATCGACAATTTAAGGACATTTACCGTGTCATTTTCGACCACGGCGAGCGTGTGTTCTGCGAAACGTCTACCATGCTCAGAATCCACAAAACGACAAACGCCGCAGCCAAAGCACATATTGAGCGCTTGGCCGCCGCCCTCGCATCCAAATACGGCAAGACCGGCGAGTACATCGGCCTGTACGGCGGCAATTCCAAATGCTGGATTCTGCTTTTTTGGGCCATTCTGCGCAGCGGAAACCGCGCCTATCTGATCAACACCCGTCAGCCGATCGACTTTACCGCATCCGTCCTGCGCACGCTGGGCGTGGACACGGTACTCTGCTGTGACGAAGCGATCTCGCTTGACGCTAGCGTTTTGACCTTTGCCGAGCTTGACGCGCTTGCGGCAGATGCAACGCCTCTGCCTACAGGCGCACCGTTTGGCAATGAATTGGCGCTGACGACGGGCGGTACAACCATGCAACAAAAGATCTGCATCTATCGCGGAGAAAATTTTGTCGAGCAACTGTGCGGTACACCCGCGCTGGTAAAGGAAAATCCCGCTTTGGTCGAACGCTACGACGGACAATTCAAGCAGTTGGCCTTTTTGCCGCTGTATCATATCTTCGGCTTTTCTGCCATGTACCTTTGGTACGCCTTTTTGGGTGCCGCACTTGTTTTCCCTCCCTCGCTGGCCCCCGACGCATTGCTTCGCGCCGTCCGTCGTCACGAGGTCACGCACGTCTTTGCCGTTCCGCTTCTTTGGCACGGCATTGAAAAAAACGTAATGAAAAACGTTGCTAAGCAGGACGAGAGGACGCAAAAGAAATTCCATCGCGCGCTGGAGCTTTCCATTAAACTGCAACGCGCCTTTCCCAAAGCAGGCAAAAAACTGGCCGCGCGGATGCTATACGACGTACGCGCCAAGCTGTTTGGCGAGAGCGTGCGCTTTTGCATCACGGGCGGTAGTGGAATCGAACCGAGTGCGCTGCATTTGATCAACGCGCTGGGATATCCCCTTTGCAATGGCTACGGCATGAGCGAGATCGGTATTACCTCGGTCGAGCTGTCGCGCGACTTCATCACCAGGTTGCGCGGTACCATCGGCCGTCCCTTCCCCTTTGTCGAATACCGCACGGACGAGCAGGGACATCTGCTGGTCAAGGGCTGCGCGGGATGTCATCACATGATCATTGACGGTGTCGCGCAAACGCAAAACGAGTGGTTCGACACAGGCGACATCGTTCGCGCAGAGGAGGATGGTCGCTATACGTTTGAGGGGCGTGTCAGCGACGTAATCATCGGCGAGGACGGCGAAAATATCAATCCCGAAACCGTTCGTGCCGCGTTCCATTTGCCAAACGCCAAAGCCTTTGAGGTACTGGCCGATCCTGACAGCGGTCTGCTTATGCTACTGGTCAGCATCGACAAGACCGTCACTGACGCTGAGTGGCAAGAACTAAAAAAACACATTAACAAGGATAACGCCGATCTTCCTCACGCCCTGCGCGTCCGCTGCGTCAAATTCACATTTGATCCGTTGCTACGCGAGAACGACATCAAGATCAGCCGCACCTATCTCTCGCGTGCCATCCACTCGGGAGCGATCACCCTGTTTGATCGACCGGGAGATCGTGATACGTTGCAAACGGAGCAAGACAGCCCGATCAAAGAGATTCTGCGCGAGCTGATCGCGCGAGCGCTTGAGATCGATGCCACCACCATTTCGGACACCGCTAATTTCTTTTCCGATCTGGGTGGGGACAGCCTGGATTACTACACCCTCGTCGGGCTTATCGACGAGCGCTTTGGCATTCGCCTTCCCTTTGACAGCGAAACGCTGACCTATTCCATTAACGATCTTGAAAAACAGATAAAGGAACTGACATCACACCATGCATGAATTTTTTCGTTGGGTAGCCCTGATCACGGGATGGCCCGCACAACTTCTTCTGTTCAAACGAAAGACGTATTATGAAAACCGCAAAAAGCAAGGACGCCGTGTCCGCGGCGGCGCGCTGATCGTGTCCAATCACTTCAGCGTGTTTGACTATATGGTCAATCTCTTTCTCTTTCCCTTCCGCAAGCTGCACGTGGTCTACTGGCCTCAGCGCGGCACCAAGCAAGGACGCTTTTTCCTTTGGGGCATGAAATTCTTCGGCGGTATCGAGTCTGACAAGCTGGCCACTGATCTTCGATTTATGGATGACAGCGTCAAGGTGCTGGAAAAAGGAGGCTTGGTGCAGATCTATCCCGAGGCGAGTATCACAACCGACGGACAAATGCACAACTTCAAGCCCAGCTACGTTCTCATTGCTTTGCGGGCGAACGTTCCCATCATTCCCGTCATCACCGACGGCAACTATGGTCTCTTTAAGCGTGTCCATCTGATCATTGGCGAGCCCATCTATCTTGGCGATGCCATCACAAGCGAAAATCCCTCCCGCGAGGAGATCATGGCGCTCAACGCGCAGGTATATCAGAAATGCCTTGAGCTGCAAGATAGGCTCCAACAAAAAAAATCAAGAAAGTAACAAACGATGCAATTTACTACACTTTTTACTTGCCTTGCGGCCGCTGCGCTGTCTGGCTGGGAAACGGCAGGCGTTGTCCTGCTCGCCTTTTTCGCCCTCAATCTGATATTGCTCTATCCCCTTCTTTTGCTGACCGCCCATATCATATACCACAGCACCATGGCAAGAACGACCGGAGCCATGTGGGGACGGGGCTCGACGCACGACGACGCGCAATCGCTCCAAATGGCAGCCGAGGGACGCGCCTGGGCAGATAAATATGCCACGTACAAGCAGGACGTACATATCGTCAACGACGGTCTCCGTCTGTGCGGCGAATACTACGACTTTGGCTTTGACCGCGCCGTGATCTTCATTCCCGGCCGAACGGACAGCCTGACCTACAGCTATTATTACGCCGATCCCTACCGCAAGCTGGGCTACAACGTGCTTTGCATCGACCAGCGCGGGCACGGCGAAAGCGATGGTAAGTACGTCACGCTCGGTCACACCGAGCACCGCGACGTGCTCGTTTGGGCTCAGCTGCTGCACAACGATTGGGGTATTCGTTCGATCCTTTTGCACGGTGTCTGCATCGGCTCGGCCTGTGGCCTGTATGCCATGCTTGCCCCCGACCGTCCCGATTATCTGATTGGCCTTGTGGCGGACGGCATGTACCGCGATTTTTATGAAAGCTATTATCTGCACATGAAGGAGCTCAAAAAACCGACCTTTATCATTGGCATGGTCAGCGCCCGCATGAAGCACTACACGGGCTATGACTTCAAAAGCGGCCCCGGTGACGTCATTCACAATTATCACGGCCCCCTTCTGATGCTTCACGGCACAGCAGATAAATACTCTCTGCCCGAGCGCACCACCGTGCTTTATGACAGCTGTCCCTCCGAGCACAAAAACCTCGTTTGGTTCGAGGGTGGCGAGCATTCCAAGCTCCGCATCGCCCACACTGAGCAATACGATACCGCGCTGGCTGAGTTTGTTTTGACACTGGAAAATCACATTTCCGCATCCAACTAAAAAAATCCACCGCTTGCGTTCTCACACGCTTCGGTGGACTTTTTTATATTTTACTTATTTTCCAAACACCTGCTCTTCAAGCATAGCGCACAGACAGTGATACACGGGAAGATGCAATTCCTGCACCTGATAGGTCTCCTTGGCAGGAACGATCACGGCCACGTCGGACATAGGGGCGAGCTTGCCTCCCATACCGCCCGTCAGCGTGATGACCTTCATGCCGCGCGCCTTGGCGCAAATGGCCGCGTAAATGCAGTTTTTGGAGTTACCCGAGGTGGAGAAGGCAACGAGAACGTCACCTCCCTGACCGTAGGCGTTGACCTGCTGTGCAAAGACCAGCGCGGGGGTATTGTCGTTTTGGAACGCCGTGGAAAAAGCCACGTGCCCCGTCAGCGACACGACGGGCAAGCCGCCCTCAAGGTTATTGGCCAGCATTTCTCCGTCCTCACCGTACGCGCTCAATTTAGCCTTAAAGTCGTCGGGCATCGGGCGGGGGATCTTGAAACACTTGAGCAACTCACCTGCCATATGCTCGCTGTCAGCGGCACTACCGCCGTTACCGCAAAGATACACACGGTGTCCCGCCTCAAAGCAGGTGATCAACAGCTCGTATGCAGCTTTAATATCGTCTTTGATATCGGCAAGACAAGGATAACGCTCGATCAACTGAGTCAGAATCATATTCGTAGATGGTTTCATACAATAGCTCCTTCTGCGATTGCCAAAGCGGCAATATCGCCTACGTTTTCACTGAGTTTTGCAGGTACGATCTCGCACACGCGCGCGCTGTCGCTCAGCGACTCGCGGTCGATGATATTTTGCATAGCGGGGATCAGCAGCTCGCCTGAACGCATAAACACGCCGCCGATGACGATCCGTTCAGGGTTCACAATGTCGATGACAAGAGAAAGTCCCCGACCGAGCATCTCACCGCTCTTTTGGAAGACCTGTTTGGCAAAGCGATCGCCCGCAAAGGCAGCCTCTGCCAGCTTTTTGGTGGTCACGCCCTCGTAGCCGCCCATATCGGCGATACACCCCGGCATCTGCTTGCGGCGCTTGGCCATCATAACAGCCAGACGGGAGATACCGCCGCCGCTGCAAAAGCCCTCAAATGAGCCCTCTTTGCCGTAGCCCACAGGGCCCGTTTTAGCAAGACGAATATGTCCAAACTCGCCTGCGTTGCCGTTGGTTCCGCTATACAGCTTACCGTCGAGGATCAACCCCGCGCCAAGTCCCGTACCAAAGGTAAAGAACACCATGTTGCGTGTGCCCTGGCCTGCGCCGAATTTCCACTCGGCCACCGCACAGGCGTTGGCGTCATTTTCGAGCACCGACGCAAGACCGCTCTTTTCTTTGATATAATCGACAATGGCAAAGCCGTGCCATAGTGGCAGATTGGGGGGGGACACAATCACGCCCGTCGCGCTGTCCAGCGGTCCGCCACAGCTGATGCCCGCCACAAGTGCCCCGTATTCCTTCTTCCATTCGATGGCCTGAGGCAAAAGAGCGTCCATCGTTTCATGTGGTGTGGTGGTCGGGACCTCCAGGCGTCCGAGAACGCGGATGCTCCCCTGATTCAATTCTCCGATAGAAACGGCGCATTTGGTACCGCCGATGTCAAAGCCAATGGCATACATATCCTTGCCCTCACTTTCGATTGATGCTACGGCTTTATTATATCACATTTCCGCCCGTTATGCAAGAGCAAGCTTGTATTTATCACAACAAGAAATAACAAAAAGGATGTCGATCGGAGCTGCACTCGTTTAGCTGTGCACGCCGTTGACATCCTTTTGCTTTATGGCTTAGTCATATACTGATAAAATCCACTTGAGGTGATTCGGGTACCGTCCTGCAGTACCCACATAGCCTCGGTATCGGGAAGCGACTCGATAAGCGCTCTTCCCTGCTCCTGCGTCATGCAGAACAGCGCGGTCGAGAGGGCGTCGCCGTCAGCCGAGCTTTGACAAACGATTGAAACGGACAAAAATCCTTCCGAGGGCATGAGCGTCGCAGGGTCAATGATATGATGATACCGCTTACCATCCACCACGTAGTAGCGCTGATACGAGCCGCTGGTCACCAGCGACTCTCCCGCAAGCGAAAGATAGGCCAGATACGGATCACCTTCATCCTCCGCGGGGTTTTCGATGCCCGCCGTCCACGCGTCACCATCGCCCTTCGTTCCAACGGTGCGAACGTTGCCGCCCACGTTGATAACGTAGCCCGTCATGCCTTGCTCCTCCAGCGATCTTGCCACCATTTCCACGGCATATCCCTTGGCAATCGCACCGACGTCCAGCGTCATGGCGGGATCGGTCAATGTTACGGTGTTGTTCTGCTCGTCGATGACCAGCTGATCAATGTCGGTATGCCCAGCCGCTTCGGTCAGCTTATCCATGGGAGGCAATTTCGCATTCCATGGCTCGTCCATACCCTCCTCGCGATAGTCGTGCCAAATAGACAGCACGCTACCCATTGCAATGTTCACCAAGCCGTTCGTTTTGGCATACATCTGCTTGGCATACAACAGCATATCAATGATGCGGCGATCCACCGTCACGGTGCGATGCGCACCATCCTTGAGCTCGTTGATGGTACAAAGGTTCTCCATACCGTCAAAGCGATGATATATGGTAAACAGCTTGTGGTATTCCTCCAGCTGGCGCAAAATCTCGCCCGACACACGGTCAAACTCCTCCTGGCTTTTCGCATACCCGACGATAGTCGTCACGGTATCAAAATAGTCGAAGGAATAGGTCGTATATTTACTTGGCTTTTTTTCGCAGGCTGTCAGCGATATGAGAGTCAATAACATTCCAAACACTAACAACCCGGCCAACAATCGTTTTTTCATACGTTTTCATTCATTTGAAAAATGGGAGGCGAGCCTCCCATTTCCATTTCAATTATTTCAGCTTGGAAACTGCCTTGACGAAGCCGTTGACCAAAATGGTGCAGCCTGCGTTTTGCAGCTCGGTGTTACCGTAGTTATCCGAGCCCATCATAGCGGCAATCTCGCTTGCGGTCTTGCCAATGCATGCAGCATTGAAGGCATCTGCCTGCTCAAACCACTCCTTGGCAGCGCCGCCGTAGTTGACCATACCGTAGTTGGAGCCAGCCTCGCGCTTGGAGGAAACAGCCTTAGAAAGATCATACTTGGAAGCACCCGTTGCGTCAAAGGTAAACGTAACCTGTACGCAATCGCTGGCAGCGGCAACAACCTTGCCGTCAGCGTCAACAGCAACAGCCACGATGGTGGTCTCGATCTTGTTGGAGCCGTTCTTATCACCCTCGGCATCCGTGCAGGTCTGCTCGGTATGCAGGCCCAGCTTCAGGGTGTGCTTTGCGGTCACGTTGGATGCAACTGCATTGTTGTATGCCTTTTCGATGGCAAACACGAACTCATGGATCATGATCGTGCAGCCTGCGCTGACAACGTCGCTGTTACCCTTGTTACCCTCGGCAACCAGAGCCTTGATCTCGCTGAGCGTCTTGCCGACGACCAGTGCTTCAAACGCATCTGCCTGCTCAAACCACTCCTTGGTAGCATTGCCGTAGGCAACCATGTTGTAATCCTTACCCAACTCATACTTGGTCTTGAAGGAATCGTTGGCAATCGCCTTACCCTCGCCGGTGTAAGCCACGGTATTGTCCGCGGTATCCAGCTCGCAGGCAACGATCTTGCCATTGGCATCAACGGTGATAGCCGCTACGGTGATCGCAGCCTTGCCCTGACCGTTTGCCTCTCCCTCGGCATTGCTTGCCTTGGAAACGTCGGTATAAACGCCCAGACCGAACTTCAAGGTCTCGGGCTTCTTTTCGCAGCTGACAAAGGCCACAAGGCCAAGCACCATGATGATACTGAGAACTACGCTAAGAATTCTTTTCATAAATTACTCCTTTTATTATAGAAAGTAATTCATTTTACCTTATATATCATACTTTGTCAATAGTTTAACCAACTTTTTTTACATATTTTTTATAAAAACACGTTTCACCGCCATGCCGCCGCACAGCCCGACCAAAACACCCGAGATCGTGCCCGTAATGGCAAGCACAATCAGGTAGTAGCCAAGCTCGGCTGTGCCCAGTAAAACCATAGCAGTCAGGATCTGTCCAACATTATGGAACACCGCCCCTGCCACGCTGACACCGACGATGGAAAACAAATCCAGCTTGCGCAAAATCGTCATGACGAGCAGGCTGAGAAAGGCCCCCGCCACGCTGTAGGCAAAGGTCATGGGATTGCCAAACAACAGCGCCACTGCCACGATACGAATAAAGGACACCACCGCCGCTTCGCGCAATCCAAAGCGATAAAGAATAAAAATGATAGCAATATTGGGAAGTCCCAGCTTGATACCGGGAACGGCAGCATACAGCGGAGGCAACAGTGCCTCCACGTAAGCCAAGACAAGCGCCACACCGGCACACAGTCCTAAAAAAGCGATTTTTTTGCTTTGATGCTTCATGCCCTGCCCTCCTTAGGTAACGACGTCAGGCTCGTTCTGCTCAGACGCGCTGTGCACCGTAATAACTACGCGGTGCGGCAGGCAGACGATGGACTCTCCCTCGCGCTTGATCGGTCGGTGGGCCGCGCAAATGCCGTCGGGACAGCTGGCCTTTTGCACGTAGGCCTGACCATCCTGAATGATCAGAAGATTGATCTGCTCGCCGTCCTTTCCCGTGTGGATGGGGACGGTCGCGTTTTCGCTCAGCGAATAGGTTGCAAAGTGCTCACCGTCGATCGTCACGATGACCGTGTCACCCGGCTGTCGGAAAAGAAAAACGAGCAGCCCTGCAAGCGCGATGATGGCAAGCAAGGCGGCAATCAATATTACATCGTTTCGGAATCTACGCCCACCGCTTTTGACGGTGGGCATAGCTTGATTGTTTTGATTCATATATCAGATTCCTTAAATTGCTCGGTCAGATCGGGGAAAACGACCTGTTTCATGCTACCCGTGGGGCAAACGCCGGCACAAAGGCCACAGCCTTCGCATTTATCATAATCAATTCTCGCCAGATTATTCACAATGCTGATTGCTCCGTGCGGGCAAACCTTTTCGCACTTTCTGCAGGCGATGCAGGCATTCTTGCAAACCTTGCGGGCGTCCGCGCCCTTATCCTCATTGTTGCAGGCAACGACAGCCTCGGTTTCCTGGGGCAGCATCGAAATGATGTGCTTGGGGCAGATCGTTTGGCAAAGACCACAGCCGATGCATCGGCTGGTGTCCACGTGCGCAATGCCGTCCTTCATACAAATGGCATTCGAGGGACAAGCGGCGGCACAATCGCCAAGTCCGACACAACCAAAGCGGCAAGCGTCGGGACCGCCGTACAGCATAGCGGCCGCTTTACAAGTGGAAATACCGTCGTAGACCGCCTTTTGGGAGGTTGCCTCGCAGTTACCGTTGCAATGCACGTAAGCAACGACATCTGCAGGAGCTTCGACCTCGATGCCAAGTACCTCACTCAATTCCTTGGCAGTAAATTCCGCCCCGGGAACACAGAGATTCGGCTTAGCCGTTCCCTCTGCCACAGCAACAGCGTAGTCGTCACAGCCCTTATAGCCGCAAGCACCACAGTTAACGCCGGGCAGGCAGGCACGAACGGCCTTGACCTTATCGTCCGCAGGAACGCTGAAAAAGTGAGAAATCAGAGCAAGCAGAACGCCTGCGATCAATGCAATCGCACCAACGACGAGGAGCGCAATTAAAATATCCATGATATCAGCACCTCCTTACGCGAACAGCGCATCCACGATACCCGCAAAGCCCATAAAGGCCAGCGAGATAAAGGACGCGGCGATCAAGGTGACGGCCAGCCCACGGAAGGGCTTAGGGACGTTGGTCTCGTCAATGCGGGAGCGAAGACCCGAGAACAGCACCATAGCAAGCAGGAAACCAAGACCTACGCCCAGCGAGTTGACCATGGACTCAAGGAAGGTATAACCCTCGTCGATGTTGTTGATGGCAACGCCGAGAACGGCACAGTTGGTGGTGATCAGGGGGAGATACACACCCAGACCCTTATGAAGAGCGGGCGAGAATTTCTTGAGCAGGAGCTCAAGCATCTGCACAAGAGACGCGATGACCAGAATGAAGACGATGGTCTGCATATAGCCAAGGCCGACCTTGTCCAGAAGGAAATACTGAATGGGCCAAGTGACGGCAGTTGCCAGAAGCATAACAGCCGTAACTGCAATGCCCATGCCTGTTGCTTGATCCAGCTTTTTGGATACACCCAGGAAGGGGCAGATACCCATGAATTGAGCCAATACGTAGTTGTTAACCAGTACGGAGCCTAAGAGAATGACGATCAAGGATTCAAACAGTTCCATTTTCACGCATCTCCTTTCTCACCGGATTCGGCAGGAAGTTCGGTGCAAGCCGTGTGGCAATTAGCCGCATTGGGACAGCCCGCGCAAGAAAAGCTCTTTTTCAAGGGGGCTTTGCCCTTGGTAATGACGTAAACCAGCGCGATCAGACAGCCATAGACCAGCATACCACCGGGAGCCTCAACCAGGAATTTGATCTTGTAGGGCTCAAGGAAGGCGATGGCATTGCCTGCAAAGGAGGCGTTGCCCAGCACCTCGCGGACGGTGGACATCAGCACCAACGCCAGCGTAAAGCCAAGGCCCATGCCAATGCCGTCAAGCGCAGACTTGCCGACGGAATTCTTACCTGCGAACATTTCGGCGCGGCCGAGAATGATACAGTTGACCGTGATCAGCGGCAAGAAGACGCCCAGATTTTTATCCAACTCGGGAAGATAAGCCTTGACGATCATCTGAACGATGGTGACGAAGCCGGCGATGATAACGATGTAACAGGGGATACGCACCGTATCGGGAATGACCTTGCGAAGCAAGGAGACCAAAACGTTGGAGCAAAGCAGAACGGCCAGTGCCGCCAGACCCATACCGAAGGCGTCGCCCACGTTTTTGGTCATGGCAAGCGTGGGGCAGGTACCGAGGATGAGAACGAATACGGGATTTTCCTTGAGAATACCCTTGAGCAAAATAGCCAGATTGCTGTTATTCTTCATTACTCTGCACCTCCTTCCAGAATTTTGACCGATTCAAATGCACGCAAAATTGCTTTCTTATAGCCGTCGGTCGTCATGGTCGCGCCTGCGATGGCGTCGATATTCTCATACGTGTCCTCAGTTTTACCGATGAACTGCGAATAGAACTTTTCCTCAGCACAAGCCGAGCCGATGTTGGGCGTCTCGCTCTGCGCGTAGGTCAGACAGTCAATGATCTTGCCGTCAGGTGTCATGGATACGCGAATGTAGATGTACTCGCCCGAGGCGGGATGATACTCGTTACCGCCGTTGATGCCGTATCCGGCACCCTTTAGATTGAGAATGTAGTTGCCCGTTTCCGTCTTACTTGCGGAAATGAGCGCCGACGGCAGACCTTCGTACGCACTCAGAACAACCTCGGTGGTCGTCGTTGCCGTCAGAATGGCGTGAGCCGCCGCGACGGTCTCGTTCTCAGGCGTCGTGCCAGCGGGAACGCCGATAAACTGCTCGCCGATCACGTAAACGTAGCCTGCGGCGTTGTTGGCGTTATAGACTGCATCGATGCCCTCGATGACCTCAACAATAAACAGCTTGGTAAATTCACCGTTACCCTCGGGCAGTGCGGTTGCCAGGTTCTCCGCGAGAATCTCCTCCTCGGTACGGATATCAACCGAGCCTCCGCCGAAAATGATAGCAGCGTTGATGGCGTCCTTGATTGCGTTCTTATATGCGGACGTGGTCTTGGTGGCACCCGAAATGGTGTCCACACCTTCCACACCGGCAGCATCCTTGCCGATGAAATTCGCGCCATAGGTCTTTTCATGTCCCAGCGTTTCGGAGGAGGACAGGCAGGTAGTGCCCGTCACCTTACCGTCAGCGGAAACGCCGCACATGATAATGAAGTTCGAGCCGTAGCCCGACGTGGTTATCGTAATGACGTAGCCGCCGCCAGCCTCGCTATACGCCTCGGTGACCGTAGCGGGAAGCGTGTAGGAAGAAATATCCATTTTCTTGAAATCCTTGCCCTCGGGCATAACGACCAAGAGTGCCTCGTTGGCGGCCGCCTCCAGGTTCGCTTGAATCTTCGGAGCGGTGAATGCGTTGGTCAGTGCCAAAAGAACGGCCATGACAGCACAAATGAGGAACAGCACCAGCGTGCTTTTTACCGATTGCTTCATGCTCTCTTTCCTCCTCTGCCAAATACTTTATGCTTTGTCCAGGAGTCAATGTAGGGTGTCAGAATATTCATCAGCAGAATGGCAAACGAAACGCCCTCGGGATATACGCCGAAATAGCGGATCAGGCAGGTAATCAGACCTGCGCCAAAGCCAAAGATGATCTTGCCCCAGGCAGTCGCGGGCGAGGTGACGTAGTCGGTCGCCATAAAGATGGCCGCAATCAAAAGACCACCGGACAGCACCATAGACAGCGCCTGCATCGCATCCATGCCACCCATAAGGAAGGAAAACAAGAAAGTCGTGCCAATGAAAGCCACGGGCAGATGCCAGCTGATGACGCGACGAATGAGCAGATACACAAAACCGACAAGCAGCGCAACTGCACAGGTCTCACCGATGGAGCCACCGTGCAGACCCAACAGCAGATCGGTCAGAGAGGGCGTCGAGCCTTGCGCGATTTGCGCCAGAGGCGTTGCACTCGATACGGTATCCACGATGGTGGGATAGGCCTGCGTTGCCATCGAGCCGAAAGCGATCAGCATAAAGACGCGAGCCGTAATGGCGGGGTTAACAACGTTACAGCCGATACCGCCAAAGAGGGCCTTGACAACGATAATAGCAAACAGCGAGCCGACCACGCATTGCCAGAGCGGAATGTTGGCAGGCAGGTTGAGGGCCAGCAACAAGCCGGTCACTGCGGCGCTGAGATCACCAATCGTCTGCTCGCGCTTAACGATCAGGTTGTAAAGTGCTTCAAAACCGACGCTGGAGGCAACGCAGATGGCAACAACCAACAGCGCGCGCCAACCGAAAATGACAGCGCCCGCGATCGTCGTAGGGGCCAGCGCGATCAGCACGTCGCGCATGATACCCGCCGTCGAGCGTCCACTGTGGATGTGAGGAGAAACCGAGAGCTTCAGTTGATGACTCATACTCAATTATCCTCCTTTGCTTTTTCTTCTCTCACCAAGATTTTGGCGAGCTTATTGGTCTGTACCAAGGGACGGTTGGCAGGGCAAACGTAGCTGCAGCAGCCGCATTCCATACATGCGTTGATGCCCAGCTCCTCAAGCATGACCGCATCCTTCTTTTCGTAGGCCTTGGCAAGCAACGCAGGTGCCAGGCCGAAGGGGCAGGTGTTGGTACAGGAGCCGCAACGGATGCAGGCAGTCGTTTTGGGAAGCGCCGCTTCCTTTTTGGTCAGTGCCAGCACCGCGTTGGTGTTTTTCATGACGGGCAGGCTCACGTCGGGGATCGAAATACCCATCATGGGGCCGCCGTAAAGAACCTTGGCGGGCTCGACGGTCAAGCCGCCGCAAAATTCAAACAGATCAGCGACCGACGTACCGATGGGAACGATAACGTTTTGAGCGTTTTTGACCGCACCACCGTCTACCGTGACGCATTTTTCCACCAGCGGCATACCCGTCTTGAGATACGAGCCGATGGCGGCAAGCGTCGTGCAGTTGATCACGATACAGCCGACGTCGATGGGCAATTTACCCACGGGTACGACGCGTCCCGTCGCGTGGTAGATCAGCACCTTTTCACCACCCTGCGGGTAGATGGAAGGAAGCACCTTGACGCTGACGGTACAGCCCTTGCACGTTTCGTTCATGAGCTGCATCATGCTTGCGATTGCTTTCTTTTTATTGGACTCGATACCGATGATGATATTCTTGATGCCAAGATGCGCCTTGAGTGCTTCGATCGCATAGGCCATATCGTCACTGCGCTCGGTCATAGTATAGGCATCACTCGTGATGTAAGGCTCGCACTCGGTTCCGTTTACGATCAAATACTCGATACGCGAAGGATCGACATCAAGCTTAACGTGCGTCGGGAAGCCCGCGCCACCAAGGCCGACGACACCGCTTGCGCGGACGGCCTCGATGAAGCTCTCGCGCGAATCCAGGGTGGGCGGAGTCAGCGCTTCATCGGGCGTCATTTCACCGTCAGACTCGATCACGACCGCCGGCACCGTCGTTCCGTTTAAAAGTAAAATATCGGAAATTTTCGTCACCTTGCCCGATACGCTGGCGTAAATGGGCGAGGATACCGCGCCGCCTGCCTCAGCAATCAACGTACCGACCTTGACAAGGTCGCCCACCTTGACGACGGGGCGAGCAGGAGCACCGATGTGCATAGACATGGGAATGGTCACCGTGCTTGGAGGGGCCATACGGGCGGCGGGCAGGTCTTGCGTATGCTTTCTATGGGGTACGTGAACCCCGTGAAGAGAAAAAGCCATAGTTCAACTACCTTTCTGCATTTATGTGTAAAGTTGCCCAGCAACAAAAGCAAGACTTAACGAAAAAATCGCAAGTCTTCCTTGATACACACCTAATATAACATATTAATTATATAACATTTCCGTTGTTTTGTCAATGCTTTAGCGCATGATTATTCGTCTTTTTGTACGGCAAAGCGGGAAAATTTTACTTCAATTTGTGAAATTTGTAACAAAATCCGTTTTTCACCCTCAAATGACTAAAAGGGCGCATTTGCGCCCTTTTGAACGTTTGATTCTGTCATTATTTCAAGATGAAGACCAAGCCTCAGTCGACCGTCCGCAACCCCTTATTCGTGCTCGCGTATCTGATACGACTGCACGATATAATGCCCAAACATCTGCCCCAATCGCAGCTCACTAAGTGCATCGTAATGTCCCCAATCGGGATCTCCAACGGGCTCCAGATGCACCGTAAAACCGGCGTCGATGGTTGAAAAATACAGATTCTGCGGCGAATCGGCCGAAAATCGCACTTTGGCCTCGTTAATGGCAGGATAGGCAGGCTCACAGTAGGGGCTGTTGGAGATACCGGCATCGATAAAGTAGATGCCTCCCTCCTCTGCATAGGGCTCCAAGTCCTCGCGGAGATAGGATACGAAGGCCGTCTGATTGTCGTAATAGTGCGACGCCTTGAAATCGGTCGTATCCGATTCGCCCTGCATCCAGCAGATCGCTCCGATCTTAGCATCATAATTCTTACTCAAGAGGTAATCCATATGAAGCTTGGCAAAGGACAAAAACGCATCGTAAATCGATCCGCGCTGCCCTTGGCGGAGCCAGTGATAGTGGAGTGAATAGCCCGACATGGTGTATTTGATGATCATGACCGTTTCATCGGGATAAGCATCTGACAAGACCTCCGCCATGCCCACCTCGGGGCCGAAAAAGCCGTCCGTCGCACCGCAACTCAGATCGACCTTGACAAACGCGCCCTCGGAGGTCGCGTTATGATCGTCCAGGCAGTAATTGATCAGCACCGACTCAAATCCGGCCGCATACCGTTCATATTGCTGCTCGTCCAAGCCCTTTTTGAGGTATTCGTTGATCGAGCATCCCGTCGCGTTGCTCTGTCCCAGCAAAAGGACGACCTTGACTCTTTGGCCCTGACCATCCGGAAGCGAATCGGGAGAGGGGTAGGCGGTATTCATCTCAAGATAGACAGGTGCGTCCTCCTCCACCTGATTCTTGCGGCAGGCAGACAACGGAATGATACAGCACAAAACCGCCACTACAAGCACAATCAAACGTAGTACGCGCATTAAGCTCTTCCCTCCTCTGCGATAAACAATGATTCTTATTGCTTCTTACGCTTTCTGCAAAGATATTCGTCCAGCTTTTCTTTGACGTTATCGGGGATCTCACGTGCCACGGGGCAGCAAGTCGCGTTGGCCATGCGATCGGCAAATGCCGTGATAAAGTCGATATCCTTTTGCATATGCTCCGTCTTCATGACAGCCGCGGTATCGTAGCTGTTGTGAATGGGCGCCAGATCGCGTCCTGCGATGCGAGCAAAGGAAACGGCAGGCACACCCTTATCGGCAAAAGGAGTCGAGTCGCTGGAATACACGTCCTGATAGGGTTTGATCTGGAAGCCAAGCTCATAGCCCATGTAGGTGATGTAATTTACCAGCGCCATCTCGCTCGTCGCGCAAGCGATGAACTTGCCCATGATACAGCCGATCATATCCAGATTGATCACCAGCGCAATGCGGGAAAGCTCTTCCTCGTGAGCGGCGCAATAGGCCTTGGAGCCCAGCAAACCACGCTCCTCACTGCCGCAGAAGATAAAGCGCAGGCTGTAGCGATGCGGATGCTGTGCGAAATACTCTGCCATGCCAATCAGGCCAATACAGCCCGACATATTGTCATACGCGCCCTGCGAAAGCGAGGTGGTATCGTAGTGAGCAGTAAAGACGATCATCTCGTCCGTTTCACCCGCAAGATCAACAACGACGTTGTGCGAGTTGCCCTTATACTCGTCCTGTGCCAGCGTGATCTTGGCCGTCTTGGCACCGCTGTTGATAATCTCAACTGCATCCTTAGCATTGATATTGACACCGGGGATCTTATCGCCATTCGATACGTAAGAGCGCAGCTCGCGGTGGTCAATGTCACGGTCGGCATAATTGACGTTACCGTCGTAGGTGATAAAGCCGAGCGCACCGTTGTCGATCAGATCGCGGTATCTCCAGTAACCGAGATAACCGTCCATGATCACGATCTTGCCGCGGCACAGCGAAAGGGTGTATCTGTTGTCGCCCTCGGTCAAATAGTACAAGGGAGCCTCAACCTCGCCCGAGCCTGCGCAAAGGTAGCCCTTGCAGGGGATCTCGCGACCGTCGATCGTCAGCTTTGCCTCGTTGACCGTTGCCATATCGACCTCAAAGGCCTCAAGATGGGCATCCAGCCCCTGCTCGCGGCAAACACTCTGCAGGTATTCTGCCGTGCGAAGCTCCTCCGAGCTTCCTCCCATGCGTACGTACGCGGTATCCGCAAAGATCTTTTCAATCAATTCTGCTTTCATTTTCATCGTTCCTTTCGTTATTCATATTGCGATCGTCGCACGACCGCTCTTTACGTTTCAATTTTTGCCACACGAACAACCAGATTGGTGCCGTATGGGAACAGCGTCGTCCGCAGGCTTACCTTGCCGTCTGCCTGCTCAAACGCCACGCTCTGTCCGTTGTCCATCCATGTAACGCGCTTGACGGACGCATCCAGCGCAAAGCGGCTGTTGCATTGCTCTTTGGCAACGGCAACATTGCCGTCACCTGACATGCCAAGCCCGTAGCAGAAAAGATAATAGTCGTCGCCATCGCGCAGAATAAAATCCTGCGGCTTGCCCTCGATCTCAATATCGGTCGGGCGGGGCGTGTGAATCGCCTCACCATACGCCTCAATCCAGCGCCCCATGCAACCAAGCAGCTCGCTGTCCAGCGGACGAAGTGTACCGTCACCGCACGGACCGACGTTGAGCAGCAAATTCGAGCCGCATCGGCGGCAGACGCAAAGGTCGCCTATCAGCTCCGCAGGGGATTTATAGTTGAGGTCGTTCGCGCCATAGCCCCAGGTGTCGCCCATGGTCTGGCACATCTCACTGGCGATATATTTGGGTGAATCGGACAGATTGATCCGTCCCGGGCGACCGCGTTCAAAGGTCACGCTGTCAAGCTCGATATGTCCCAGCTGTCCGCGTGCGCCAAGCCCCGTGTTGTTGATAATGATGGCATCGGGCTGGTGCTTACGGATCATACCGTACAGCGCGTCCTCCTGCCAATCTTCATTTGGTTTGTCCCATTTGCCGTCAAACCAGATACCGCCGATCTTGCCATATCGGGTGCACAAAATCTCAACGCTTTTTCGCAGATAGTCCAGATATTCCGGGAAATTTTCCCTATAACTTTTTTCACGCCAATCCAGTAGCGTATGATAGAAAAACGGTAGAATACCCTCCGCACGGCAAGATTGCACGAACTCGGCGATCAGATCACGACCGCAAGCAGTGTGCACCGCGTCGTAATCGTTCAATCCGCAGGTATCGTACAGCGAAAAACCATCGTGATGGCGCGCCGTCAGGGTAATGTAGCGGCACCCTGCCCTCTTGGCCGTGCCGACCAGACGCGTCGCCCAATCCTTGGCAGGATCAAACGTTTTTGTCAATGTCTCATATTGCTCGTCGGGCATGCGCTCGTGGTGCTTGACCCACTCGCCTCGGCCGAGAACGCTGTATAATCCAAAATGCACAAACAGCCCAAGCCCCATCGCTTCAAACGCCTTGATGCGCGGCTCTATGATCATATCGTTCACCTCTTTATACTCTCGATTTACAGAACGTTCGCTTGATAGAGATCGTAAGCTCCGCGGCGCATCAGGTCCTCCCAGCGGTATACGTCCGTCTGATGGCCCGTAAAGCAGATAACGAAGGGATTGTCGGCGTAAACGATGCCAATATCGTTGCTGAGATTGGTATCCTCACCCGTCTTGTGCGCAATGAGCACGTCCTCCCCCAGCTTGCCGCCCAGCTTGTGTCCGATCTGTTGCTCCGTCAGCACCTCGATGGCGTAGTCGCTGACCTCTTTGCTGACAAACTCACCGCGATACAGCTTTTCCAAAAGACGACCCAACTCGCCCGGGCTAATAGAGTTGCGGATGCCCTTAGCGTTGGCGCTCGCGTCAAACAGCAATCGGCGGATCCTCGTCTTGTCAAGTCCCATCTCGGAAAATCCCTTTTCAATGGCCTCAAAGCCGCAGTGGCGGATGAGGCGGTTGGTAGCGGTGTTGTCGCTGATGCAGATCATAAGTCTGCACAGCGTGCGAATGTCGGTTTCAACTGCACCCGTGAACATATTCAAAGCACCGCAGCTGGGAACCTTGTCTGACTCCTCGGTCACAAGGCGGTCGTCCAGCGACATATTTCCCTTGTCGCACTCGGCCAGAATATGAAGGAACAGCGGGAATTTGATAATGCTCGCCGCCCCGTAGATC
>JAZLDE010000074.1:0-4160 GCA_045614625.1 Eubacteriales bacterium | reverse complement strand
GGGCGAGTGCATCAACCGCTTTTTGCACACCCGCGTGTCAGCGCGCGATTGCGACATTTTCCTCGGGCGTTACTATTTCGTCTATCCCGTCGAGCAGATTGCGAAGCAGCTGGGACTTGGCGAAAACTACGTGCGCAACATCCTCTCCCGCACAAGACGAAAGCTGCAGCACTATCTTGAAAAGGAGGGATATTCGATATGAAACAAAACGATATTTTCTCGGCGTTGTCCTTTGCAGATGATGAGCTGACCGAGCGCGCCCACAAGACCATGCAGGGCGAGCATAAGTATAAGAAGATCGCCGCGTGGAAACGGTGGTCGATGGTTGCGGCGTGTGTGTGTCTGGTTTTGGCGCTGGCTTTTGTACTGCTCAAGCCATCTGTGCCGCAGACGCCGGCGGATGTGAATGATCCGATCAGCGATCAACTGAGCAAGGACGACGAAGACGATAAAACCGATCCGGATAAAAACGATCAGATATCCACGGAGAATCCCGGCCAAACCACTCCGCCGAACGACGATCCTCCGACCACGGAAGATCCGCCGACTACGGAGGACCCGGACTCGCCCGGCCAAGAAGAACCCGGAGAGGAAACGCCTCCGCCGCCGGAAATCAAGTATGTTAAGAGCTATTCCGGGAAGTATATTTACTCCGACGGAGGGAACTTATCCGCCGGGAACTCCAATGGTCAATACAAGTACGTGTATCAGTCGTTGAGCGGCAGGTTTTTGGATTTTGGCATAACCGGCAACAAAGAGGTCTTGGATGATGTTGATAAGACTAAGGAGATTACAATCGGTGGCAAAAAGGTTGAATTGACGTATGTGTATAGTGAGATTTCAGAGTTCGAAGAAGGATCTGTGCAGCAAAAGTATATAGATCGTCATGTGTATAAACCGGCTGACGGAACATTGGCAGAATATGAATTTTCTGCTCAGACCGGTCAATTGCTGTCGTACGATTATCTAAGAGGCACGCTCACTGCCGAGGGTGGCTTACCCGAGAGCAAAGCTTTGGTAATAGCGCGTGACTTTTTAAGAGATCAAATAGGAGAAAAATATTCAGAATACAAAGTGTATGGCTCGGGAGTCTCTAACGGCAATGGTGGTACGCGTTTTCATTATACGTTCGTAAGATGTATTCATGGATATCATACGTCTGACCAAATACAGATAGTTCTTTCTGGATCCGGTAAGGTATGTGTGTATTACGCCGACGTGCAGGGAGTATTTGATGACTATGAAGACGTCTTAACAAAAGATTTGCTTGATGCTACGCTATTTGAACTGAATGGTTCTGTTTATGGATACGGGAAGAACCTTTCAGACATGGCGACGGTTTATATAGACGAAAATTGCAATTTATATATGGGAGTAAAAACGACTCTTGGGTATGAGTTTTATATTGAAATTGACGTTGATCGGTGATGGCTCATCGCGCGTCTTCTGTTTCGAGTAATCGTACAAAAGTGTATAAAAGAACGGCAGAGCCAGTTTTTGTGGCTCTGCCTTACTTTTATCTCACAAAATTCGTCCAAACCGACTTTTCCTTTTCGGGAAGGCCGTATGCCTCCTTGCCAAGCGCGATGCTCTTCATCAAAAAGGTCATGTTGCGGGCGAGCGTGCGCATGGTCTGTAGTCCCTCGCCGTCCTCGGCGGCCTGACCGGGCAGAGCCCCGTGTACGCTGTTCCAGTACTGGCTGGACGCAACGGGCATACCGCTGATGGTGAAGTACTTGTTGAGCTGATCAAACGTTGCCGAGCAGCCGCCGCGACGCGCAACCGCCACCGACGCGCCGACCTTCATGCGCTTGTCGAAGCGGGAACTGTAAAACAGGCGGTCGAGCAGAGCGATCAGCGTGCCGTTAGCTGAAGCGTAATACACGGGGCTGGCGATGACCATGCCGTCGCATTCCTTGAACTTCTCCGCAACCTCGTTTACGACATCGTCCTGCACACACTTACCAAGCTTAAAGCAAGCGGCGCAGCCTGTGCAACCCTTGACGGTCAAGTTGCCAACCTGCACGTAATCCACCTCAATGCCCGCCTCCTTGAAAATGGGGAGCATTTCGCGCAGAGCCGTGGCCGTGTTTCCGTTTTCATGGGGGCTGCCGTTTAATATTAAAACCTTCATGGTATTCTCCTATCAATATCCGTAAAATTCCTTGGCAAAGGACTCGCTGCGGCGATTCAGCGTGGCAAGTGCCTGCATTTCGTCCGCGTCCAGAGGCCAGTCAGACATCAGTACGCCTTGACCGTGGCAAAGGCGCATGTAGACGGGGTAGAAGTGGTCGAGTAAGAAGCGGGCGAATTTGACCAAACGGTAGGGGCCGTGGATGGCCTCGGGTGTACAGTGGTTGAACACGGCCAGCGATCTCTCGTCACGCACCGCCTGCATGATGGATGCAGGTTGACGGTTAGGTGCAAAAGCCAGCGTGTAGCCGCCCACGGCGGGACGATGGGGATTCGACGCATCGGTGTAGTGCGAGTCCGTCGATGCCACGACAGGCACACGCGCACCTTGAATACGCATCTCGTTCCAAAGGGCGACGGTGGTATCCGTCTGATGGATATCAAGACCATCATCACTCAGATCCAGCGCGTCGTGCACGCCGTCACGGAGCAGCTGCATGGTCGTTTCCTCACCCATGAAGAACACGCCGTTCCAGATCCAGTGAGGATGCGCAAGGATGGACAAGCCGCCAAATTCGTGCGACTTGTTAGCGATCCAGATGCGCCATGCGTAGTCCTCGATAGATACGCCATCGGGGAGTGTCAGCGTCTTTTTGATCTCGTCGACCTCGGCGCGTGCCTCCTCCTTGTGGGCGCGGAAATAAGCATTGACGCTCTCGCGACCACCCAGGTGTACGATGTGGATATGCTCGGTGGGCATGTGCACCTCCTCGCCCAGCATCAGCGTCATATCAACGGGCGCGTCGGCATACAGACGCATGCTTTTTTCGGAGGACATACTGACGTAGTGATCGGTGATGGCCATGAAATCGTAGCCTGCCGAGCGATAGTTGCCAACCGTGTGGCAGACGTCTTGCGTACCGTCCGATTCATAGGTGTGGCAATGAACCTCGCCCTTGAAAGCGCGCAGACCATACAGATCGGGGGAGAGGGAATACACGCCCAGCACAGCCGTGACGTTTTCGCGGTATTTGATGCGGTGGGTGATGTCGTAATGTGGCGAGCGGAGATCGGCCTCGGGGCGGGTCAGCGTTATAACGTGCTTTTGCTCGCCGGCAAAGCGGTGAGTGATGACAAGCTCTCCCTGCTCGTCGGGAGTCAATTCGTACGTGGTGCCTGTAAATATGCTGTAATCGCCATGGGCGGTCTGTACTTCGCGAATGACCACGGTATAAGTTTCCCCCGCCATAAAGGCCGTATTTTCGCCCAAGGGACGGATGCGTACGGTGCTGACCTCATCCGCGCGAACGACGGACGGGCAAACGATATAATTGAATACTTGCTTGTTCATGGTATTACCTCATGACGTCAGAATTTTTTCATAAGCGACACGGTGATCACCGTTTTCCAGATAAATGGTACCGCAATGGACAAAGCCGTGCTTCTCCAGCATGCGTCGCATGACCACGTTGCCGCGGTGGGTGTCGATGCGCAGGGATGTTCTGCCAAGCTGATGGGCAATTTGAGCCGCATAGTCTAAAATGGCTGTCGAGAGCCCGCTGCCGCGACGGGAGACCGAAACGGCTACGCGGTGAATGGCGATATAGCTTTGGCTGTCCTGCGTCAGCCACGCGCCCTCAAAGATGCGGTCGTAGGTTGGCTCACCGTCCGTAATCAATACAAAGGTGCCGACGATAGCACCGTCAATCTCAACAACGTAAGAACGATGTAGGGCAACGTCCTCATTGACAACGGAAAGGGAAGGATAACCGTTTTGCCATTGATCGATTCCGAGCGCAGCGATGGTCGCTCTCGCCTCTGCGAACAGAGCGTCAAGCGCCTGCGTGTCTTGGATGGTTGCTTGACGGATGATCATAACAGTTGCTTGCGCAGCTCCTCACCCGACAGGGGAGAGAGGTAAGAAGGAGGAAGGCCGAAGATGGTCTTACAGCCCGTCATGCCCTCGCATCTCATGCGATAGGCCGCGCGGGCGCAGGCAACGATGACGCTGGCGGTGAACTCGGGGT
>JAZLDE010000073.1:0-2065 GCA_045614625.1 Eubacteriales bacterium | reverse complement strand
ACCATTGCGTTGAGCGTGGGGACGAAAATGGTCTCCATGCACTCCTTGGCCAGAGCCTCGGTGTAGCAAGGGTTGGGGGCGATGGTACCCATGCCGCCCGTGTTCAGACCCGTGTCACCCTCGCCGATTCTCTTGTGGTCCATCGACGAGACCATGGGCTTGACACACTTGCCGTCGGTGAAGGCCAGAACGGACACCTCGGGGCCGGTCAAAAATTCCTCAATGACCACGTTGTCACCGCTCTTGCCGAACTTTTTGTCCTGCATCATGGACACGATAGCCTCCTTGGCTTCGTCGCGGGTCATGGCGATGATGACGCCCTTGCCCAGCGCCAGTCCGTCTGCCTTGATAACGGTGGGGATGGGGGCGGTTTCCAGGTAGGCAAGCGCCGCCTCCATGTCCGAGAATACCTCGTAGGTCGCGGTGGGAATGCCGTATTTTTTCATCAGGTTCTTGGAGAAGACCTTACTGCCCTCGATGATAGCGGCGTTCGCTTTGGGACCAAAGCAAGGGATACCGACGTCATTCAGCGCATCGACACAGCCCAGCACGAGCGGATCGTCGGGAGCGACGACGGCGTAGTCGATGGCGTTTTCCTTAGCGAAGGATACGATGCCTGCGATGTCGGTCGCACCGATGGGGACGCACGTTGCGTCCGCGGCGATGCCGCCGTTGCCGGGGAGGGCGTAGATGGTTTTTACGGTGGGGTTAAGTTTTATTTTTTTGATGATGGCGTGTTCACGGCCGCCACTGCCTACGACGAGGATGTTCATTGGGTTATTCCTTTCGGAGGTATTTGGGGGTATCTAAATTTTTAACGGATTGTGTAGCCGGACGCGCGTACAGCTTCGCGCCGCGCTGTGCCGGTTTTTAGTGTACTTTCTTTGTCGCTGAACAAAGAAAGTACCAAAGAAAGTCAGCCAAGACGTTCCCTCTTGGAACTCCCTTGGCATTGCCGCTCTACAAGGGCAATAGAGGAGAAAGACATAAAATTTTGAAATGCATCGCTCGCCATATAGCCATCACGAGCGGCAGATATGCCAAAGCGAAAAGTCTTGCGGGGTTCTAAGGGGTATTAGACCCCTTAGTCCGTTTTCTTGGTTCGTTCTTTGTCGGATGACAAAGAATGAACACAAAGACAGCACACCGAGCGCGCGCAGCTGTGCGAGGCTGTAGAGGAAGATGCAGAAAATTTAGTTTTCCTTTTCTCTCCCCGCCTTGCCACCACGCGCGGCAGATATGGGGAGCAAAAGTTGTTGCTTTCTTGGTAGGGGAGGGCCTTGGTCCTCCTGTTTCAAGGGTAAATCTAATTTAGTGGAGAAGAAGGGGAAGGGGTCCCCACTTCTTGCGGAGCTATTGCTTGAAAAGAGGCACGCCCTTTCCCATACAGAGTTAGGAGAAGTTGCAAGGACGAGCGCTCCTATTTTTTCTTTGAAAGTTTTTGGGGGTGTGGGGACTTTTTTCAAAAAGTCCCCACGTCGTTCCCCTTGTACTTATCAATGATGGAACAATCTCATGCCGGTGAAGGCCATGGCCATACCGTACTTATCGCAACATTCGATAACGAGATCGTCGCGGATGCATCCACCGGGCTCGGCGATATACTTAACGCCCGACTTCTTGGCGCGCTCGATGTTATCGCTGAAGGGGAAGAAGGCATCGGAGCCAAGGGCAACACCGTCGATGGTGTCAAGGTAAGCTCTCTGCTCCTCGCGGGTGAAGACGGCAGGCTGCTCGGTGAAATACTTCTGCCAGTTGCCGTCAGCGCAAACGTCCTCTTCGTTCTGGTTGATGTAACCGTCGATGACGTTGTCGCGGTCGGGGCGACCGAGGGTGTCCTTGAAGGGCAGGTTCAGCACCTTCTCGTGCTGACGCAGGAACCACGTGTCCGCCTTACCGCCCGCCAGACGCGTGCAGTGTACGCGGGACTGCTGACCTGCTCCCACGCCGATCGCCTGTCCGTCGATCGCGTAGCATACCGAATTGGACTGCGTATACTTGAGCGTGATCAGCGCAATGATCAGATCGCGAACCGCGCTCTCGGGCAGATCCTTGTTCTCCGTCA
>JAZLDE010000072.1:0-17637 GCA_045614625.1 Eubacteriales bacterium | reverse complement strand
CAGTCAGCTTGAAAGCGATTTCGGCATATGCTTTGGTATAGTTGCAAATATGGACTTTCTTCTTATATGCTCGTATGAGGAAAACGGCGAAAACCCCGAATTGGTCATATATAAGAAAAGATAGTCAAATTCCAATTGATCAAGTAGCTTTCTGGTGTACTTTTTACTGTTCTTACCTACATTTACACACCTTTTTACTGCTCTTAGGCAGGAAAAAAGGACACCCATCGTGTGTCCTTTTTTGCTGGCGAAAAGCGGAGAGCCGGAGCACTTTTGTGCGCTGCTTGCAGCGCGGAGCTCGCGCATAGCGCGAGGGCGGAGTTCGAATCTCTCCCGTCAGGACACCACGGGGTGTCCTTTTTGCTTTACTATTTAAACTATTGACACCATTCCATTTCCATGGTATAATAAATCATAAGCAAATCCCACAAGTCCCATCATTCTAATGACCAACGGAGGAAAGAGCTATGAAAGAGATCATCAATCACCCCACCTATGGACAGATCCTTTACGACGAAAGCTTTTGGACGGGGAAAAGAAAGATTACCGTAAACGGGGTCGTTGCTCCCGCCATTTCCAAAAAAGAGTTCGTGATCGACGGCAAGAGAGCTTTAATCAAGGGAAGCTATTACACGGGAATCAAGATGTATATCGAGAGTGATATCATTGAATTGTCGCCCAAGCCCAAGTGGTATGAATTGGTTCTGGCCTTGATCCCCTTCATCCTCGTATTGACTTGGGGTAATATACCGGCTGCGTTCCTCATTTTTCCCATTGTCGGCGGTGCAATCGGCGGTGGCCTTAGTGCCTTGTGTTCGCTGACGTATCTCTTCTTTATGAAAAGAGCGAACAAGACGATCAACAAAATACTGATCGGTCTGGCGGGCATGGCCGCGACAATTTTCGCCCTGCATATCGTAGCACTTTCGATGCTTTCGATGATGGCTTAAGTTGATTGTAAATAAGCAAAAAAGGGACACTTCGGTCTGCACTTTGTTTGGGAAATATTCCGTTTCCGCTTGCGGAACGCAGTTGTTTAGACTGCGAGGAATATTTCGGGACGGCGTAAATTGAACTTCAATTTGCCGCTAACTGTGCACGCCGTTCGGTGTCCTTTTTTGCCCTCTTGCTTTTCTTGTCCGTTTGTGCTATACTATAAAAAACGTCCAAAGGAGTCTATATGAAGCAACTTTCTCCCAAAGTGAAAAATATATTGTCGTGGCTGCTGACCATCATGCTCGCTATTATTCTGGCGCTCTCCGTCAACGTGATCGTTTCCTCCTGCAAGCGGCAGGATCTGGTCGAGATGGATATTTCATTTACCGTGCAGGATGCGCAGGGTAATGAGGTTGCGTTGTCTGACTTTGCGGGCAAGCCCGTGGTCATCAATTTCTGGGCCATCTGGTGCCCTCCTTGCAAAGCGGAGCTGCCCGATTTTCAAGCGGCGTACGAGCAGTACGGTGACGAGGTCGAGTTTTTGTTTATCGAGGTCGTCAACTGGCGGCACGAAACCGTTGCTGACGTGCAGGCCTTCATGGAGGGAAACGGCTACGATTTCCCCGTGTACTACGACGTGAATAGTGACGCTGAAACGGTCTGCGGCGTGTCGTCCATCCCCATGTCTATTTTCATCGGCAAGGATGGCAAGGTAACGCGCACCTATTTGGGCGCGATCCCGGAGTTTGTACTGAACAACTATATCAAAGAAATCGTCGAATGAAAAAAAGCACCGTCGCGGTGCTTTTTTCAATATCCTCTGTTTGCCAGATCTTCGCACAGCGAAAGATAAAAGGCGTAGATCTTGTCTTTTTTCTTTTTGTTGACCATGAAATCTACAATCTCGGAATGTGATACCGAGCCGTCGATGCAGTCGCCACGATAGTTGGCGTATTGGCTGGACTCGACCGACACCATACCGTCCGAGGGTGCCCCCTTTTCAAAATAACGGGAGAAGATGAGCGGAATGCCCATGACGAAATCATCCGTGCTTTTGTTCATAGTGGCCGAATAGCTTTGCATGAAGATATGTTCGTACGTTGCGTCAGGAAGGGTCAGGTCAAGCGTTTCCAGCGCGCCCTCGGGGGCGTAGCGCAGCTGCTCGCACACCTTGAGTACCTCGGGCTGCTTGTCGCCGAACATGCGGTAGGCTACGTGCAGATAACAGGCGAGGGGGTACTTGAACACGCGGGGGAGGGCGTACAGGCGTGTGGCGAGCTTGGAGCCTTTGTGCGGGGTGCAGAGAAAGGTCAGCGAGGCGACGTGCTCCGCCATGTCCAGATGGTCGATCATATAGCGACTGTCAAGACCGCCCTTGGAGTGGGCGATGATGTTGACCTTGTCGACGCCCTCGGCTCGCATGATCTCTTCGATCTGCGCCTTGAGCTGTGCAGCGTTGTTTTCAATGCTGCCAAAGCCGTCGGTACAGCTGGTATGTACGCTGTAGCCTTTGTCGCGCAGCAGCGTCTCGATATGGCCGAACGCCTTGAAAAACTTAACGTCCTTGAGCACGATACCGTGCGCGAGAACGATGGGATACTTGCTTGCCATACGACCGCCTCCTTTCGTCTTGTCGGCTATATTATACCACGCATGGCGGGTGGGAGCAAGATGATGGGCGCATTTTTAGGAAGTTGATACGTAATTTTTAAGGATTTTTTAGGATTTTGCGATAAAAACAAGAGACTGTATCAATCACACTGACCAAACCAAATGCCCAATCGTAAGTGAACAAAAATTATCCCCCGCGAGGTGTCGAGGCGATTCCTCTTGGGGGATTTTCTATATTTAACGGAGGATACATATTATTTATGCCATTGGCTTTTCTTTTTGAGCGCTATGAAAAAACGCATGAAAGTCAAAAATGGCGATAATCGTTGATGGCCGCTACTTTATCATAAAACCCAAGCAGCCACCCCGCACGCGTCAGAGGAGGAACGGGCGTTAAGGGAAACATATGGTGCAGAATCATATCTTTCTGCATTTTCGTGAGATCATGATAGTGGTTGCGAACGTTGTGCAGGGCACGGCGCGGATGGGTAAACAAATGAAGGCGCGTGCCTCTTGCGCGGTCGTGCCAATCATATAGGTAATAGTCGTGCAAAAGTGCCCCCCGCACAAATTCACGCAGATCGAACGGCGGAGAAAACTTTTTGTGATACAGGTAGCACAAAAAGGCCACCTTGATGGAGTGGTCGCGTGCGTTGCTTCTGACGTGATGACGATGATATTTCATTCTGCGAAATTCGTCCGTTCGGATGATATCACTGATCAAATCGTAAAATTCTTGATGCTTCATAGGCAGCTCCTTTCACGATACGTCTTTAGTATGGACTTTCGATGCAATCCTATAACAAAAAGTTACCCGAGCGAGGAGTTTTCCTTGCTCGGGCGGTTCGCTTGAGGGATATGGTTCTGCGATTTGGCTATTATTTGCGTACGGGGGTAGGATTGTAATAATTGCTTGTGTAAACGTAGGTGTTGATTCCGTCGCTGATGCTGATCTCATAGTATTGCAAGTCTTGGGTTGTATAGCTGGTAAGGCAAACAATGCCACAAACTTCTTTGACCTTATCTTTTGTATACGATTCACCCGTGATGGTGTTCTTTACAGTTACGGTATAGTATCTCGTACCTTCACTGGACGCGCTTCCGCCTCTGATGTTGAGAATTTTATAGCGGACCAGATAGGGATAGCTGGAATGTGATTCATAAAGCAATTCAAACGAAATATCATTGCTCGTCAAAGGAACGTTATGATACTTGATCTGGGGAGAGGGATTGGAAATTTCGGTGTCGTAAATATAGGTACTGTATCCGTCGCTGATTACAATGTGGAACTTGCAAGCGCTTTCATGGAGCAAATAGGGCATAGAGAAGAAGCCGGTTGATTCTGGCAATTGGTAGATACCATACTCGTTCCCGTGTTCGCCCAGAACTGTAATGAAATAGGTGTTGCTTACTCGCTGACCGTCCTTATAAATGATAGCACCGCCGGAAATCTGACCGATATAGGGCGTATAGTAGGTATCACCGGGGAAGCGAGGGTTGTATTGAAAGGAGAATTGAATATCATCCCAGGTTTCAGTTATGGAATGAGAACAACCGGAGCAGACGGAGATCGTTTTTCCTGCGGCATGTTCTGTAGGCGGAACGACAGTGTAGGTGTAGTTATGAGGCGCAGCCTTTTGGACAACGTTGGACGAACCATCGGTATTCAGCCAGATTTGAATACCTTCACCAAAGACTGAATCCAACTCGATAAGAATGGTATGCTCGTAGCCACGTGCCAAATGCAGATTATAATTATAATCGTAATTATTGTCATACAAATCCTTTTGATCGATGATCTTTACATTGGAGCCGTAATAATCAATGATAGAAATGGAGCCGATCTTACCGACGTTGGGATCTGTTTCGGCGTGATCAAAATAACTGCCGACGATTCTGCTGACGTTAAATCGGTATATGTCTGCTTCACCAGCGCCAGTAATGCCCCAACCGAGATAGGAAATGCTGTAGCTGCAGGAAAGCTCTCTCCATGCCTTATCTTTATAGTGATCGCAGCGGGAACATTCATAAATAGTTTTGCCGTCGGTCGTGCAGTTTTTTCCAACAGGGGTTTGGAAGATATCATGTCCCAGCGCAGGAATGCGGCTTTCCTGAATGGATGCGCGGCATCGGTCGCAGACCTGATGCTTTAAGCCAGGCTGAGCGCAGGTTGCCTCTCTGTCGATGACCCAGCTTCCGTCTATGTGGCCAAGTGCCTCAATGGCGGCATATTCGATCGTTCCGCACTCACATATACGTTTCTTCTGGCCGTCAAGCTGACATGTTGCTTCCAAAACAGTTATCCATTCACCAAATGTGTGGCCCTTGGCTTCAATCGATTCTTGCTGTATGGTCGCGTTGCAGACGGAGCAAAGCTGATGCTTTTGGCCTTCTTGTGTGCAGGTGGGAGAGAAATCGATGACCCATTCACCCCCTCGATGCCCGTTCGCCTGGACGGTCTGCTGGGCGATCAGTATTTCCTCACAAACAAAGCAATGCAGCCCCTCGGTCAAGCCGGTTTCCGTGCAGGTTGGAGCAAGAGCGGGATCGATGACCTTCGTGTGTCCTCCTTCGGGGATTGTTTGCTGCTTTTGAGTCACTTCACCGCAGACCGAGCAGTGCTTGCCTTCAGTAAGACCGCTCAGCGTACAAGTGGGGGCAATCGCGGCATCGATTACTTCCGTATGCCCAAGGGCAGGAACGGTCTTTTGTTCCGTCAGAACCTCTTGGCAGACGAAGCAGTGTGAGCCCTCGGTCAAGCCGGTTTCCGTGCAGGTGGGGGCAAGGGGCTGGTCCGGTGTCTCCTTGTGACCAAGAGCGGCTACAGGCTGTTGCTTATCAATAATTATGTCGCAGGCGGAGCAGTGACTACCTTTTGTCAATCCCGTTTGCGCGCACGTTGGATTTACGGGTGCATCTTCGATTTTGGTATGACCAAGCGGCGATAGGTCTTCCGTTTGCTTTTCGCCGCATTCACAAAAACGTTGCAGCACACCGTGCTCGGTGCAGGTAGGCTTAACGGAGGTTTCCCACTCACCGAACGAATGCAGATGAAATCCGGGAAACGTAAATTTGTCACACGCGGATAGGGTGAGCACGAGGGCTAATACAAAGCAAAAACAGAGGATAAATTGGATGAGTCTTTTCATGCGATGCCTCCAAAAAAATACTGGTTCAATTATAGCACATCGGTTTCGCTTTGTAAAGAGAAATCTTCCGTTTTTGCGGCTGAAGAGAATGACAAAAACAAAAAATCTTCCCGATGGGTTGGCTTGTGTGTCCAATCAATCGGGAAGATTATTTACTTTACATTGAGCTTAATACAGTTTATACTTCAATCTGAGATTATCTGCAATCATCGCGATAAACTCGCTATTAGTCGGCTTTCCTCTGTTATTTTGCACCGTGTATCCAAAATACGAATTGAGCGTATCCACGTCGCCCCGGTCCCATGCGACTTCAATGGCGTGACGGATGGCGCGCTCGACGCGACTGGTCGTCGTGCTGTATTTTTTTGCAACGGAAGGGTAGAGCACCTTAGTCACGCTGTTGATGACATCGCTGTCGCGGACGGTCAAAAGGATGGCGGTGCGCAGATATTGATAGCCCTTGATGTGTGCAGGCACACCAATTTGATGAATGATCTTGGTAACCTGTGTTTCGATATCGGGGGTCTTATCGTGCTCACCTGCGTTATCGTTTGCGACCAAGGTGGCAGAAGAGCGGGGCGCGTCAATGCGAGCGGTGACGATCTCCTCGATATGCTCGCAAAGGCTGCCGATGTGAATGGGCTTAAGTAGGCAAAGTTGCGCGCCCGCGCCCATGGCCTGAATGAAGGTGGTTTCGCTTGATACCGAGGAAATGACGATAAACGCGGGTGGTTTGTCCGGTGAATAGTCCATGCTCAGCGCCGAGCGGAGCACGCCGATACCGTCGAGCTTGGATAGCCATATGTCGATAAGTACGATATCGGGATGGTTGCGGCTGATCTTTTGAAGGGCTTCCTCGCCGTTGGTGGCTTCTTCAATGTGGCGGTAGCCTGCGCGATGCAAACCTTCCTTCAGGGTGGCGCGCAGAGATTGACTCTCGTCTGCGATTAAAATGCGTGTGGTGAATTCCATGTTGCTTCCTCCGTTTTGTTTTGTTCTTTGACGATATAATTTTACCATAAATGGTAAAAAATGGCAATATGTTTCAGAGAAAAATAGTTCACAAAAATGAATGGAAGAAAATGGTAAAAATTACCAATTATGCGAAATTGAAGAGGAAATCAGCAGGGAAATGTTTAAGATTGCATCTTTGCAACATAAAAACAGCCGCAACGGTGAGGTTGCGGCTGCATGTAGTTAATCGTGATGATGTTGGCAGGGGGCGCTAAAAAAGTCGGTCAGATCCATCTCAAGGCGTCCCTCGGGATTTTTACGGAAGCCGACAGCGTGTAAGAGCTGGGCACCGGGGATGGACTCGTCACCGTCGTAAAAGGCGCGGTGAATGCCGCAAAGATCAATGAAATTCAGCGCGGCTCGGCCCATGACGAACATTGCTTCGTTGTCGATGGGGCGGTCGGTAGTAGGAGCAAGATGGTAGATCACGCCGCCATTGGGGGTGAGCTTGAACTGGCAGACACCAACGAACACCTCGTCGACTGTTGCCTGATAGGCCAAGAGTTCTGCCTCAAAGGGAATGCCGCAACGGGCGCACAGCGCCTCTTGCTCGCTTTTTTGTTGGATGGGAAATACTTTGAGCACGGCTTAGTCCTCCTTGGGCTTGCGGAAATTCTTTGGGGTTTTGGGAGCTTTTTGGGACGGATTGGAGCGCGGAGCTCTTAAAGGGGCAGGGCGTTTGTTTTCCTTTGCCGCCTTCAGTGCTGCATTCTTCAGCGCTTCGACCTCGCTTGGACCGAGATGGCGGAATTTTCCCTCGGCCAGATGTCCCAGCGTCAACGGGCCCATGGCGACGCGTTGAAGCGAAAGAATATGAAGATCCAGCGCAGCGCACATTTTACGGATCTGGCGATTGCGTCCTTCGTACAGCGTCATTTCCAACTCGCTCATATGCTCGTATGCGCGCAGGCAGTTCACCTTAACGGGACGAATGCGATAGCCGTCGATGACCATAGGAGAGGACAACTGACGCAGTTCGTGATCCGAGATCTCACCGCCCACGGTGACGTGATACACCTTGGGCACGTGATGGCTGGGGTGTGTGAGCAGATTAGCCAACTCGCCGTCGTTGGTCAGCAGAAGCAGTCCCGTGGAGTTCATGTCAAGGCGGCCGACGGGATAAAGGCGGACGTTGAAATCGGTGAGCAGATCGGTCACGCAGGGGCGGCCTTGCTCGTCCGAGGTGGTCGTGACAAAGCCTGCGGGCTTGTGCAGCATGACCGTAACGTGCTCAGTGCGGTGAGGCGGCTTGATGACCTTGCCGTTCCACTTGACCTCATCCTCACCGGGGGTGATCTTCTGACCGATGGTCGCGATCTCGCCATTGATGCGGACGTGTCCCGCTTCGATCTCGGCCTCGGCGGCACGGCGGGAGAGAACACCGCAATCGGTGAAGTATTTTTGAATTCTGATTTTTTCGTCAGTCGTGATGTTTTCGATGTTTTCCAACTTGATTGTTTCCTTTTTTATGTAATGATAAAATTGAGTCTATTTGTTCTTCCCGAATAATCGATCCACAAAGCGTTGCCAAGCGTTTTTTTTCTGACATCGCTCGACGGCATAGACGGTCGTTACGGGCACTTTGGCCAAAAGCTCGTTCTGGCCGTCACCATCTGTATCCGCGCGGAAGATAAGCTGACCTACGGACTGCCCCTTTGCCACGTCGGCGTACAGAAAGCGGGGAAGCTCGACCGTGCATATCAGTCCCGAACGGTCACGCGGCAGCGTCAGCGAGGGATTGGTTTTGCTTTTGACAAGCACGTAGCCTTCTTTGCCGCCCGTAACGGGAAGCAACGCTTCAAAACCGTTTTCACCGCACAGCGGAACGCTCTCATAGGCGGCAAAGCCTGCGTCGAGCATACGGGTGTGGTCGTTCCAATCGTCGGGGGCGCACAGCGTCACGGCGATGAGCGTCAGTCCATCGCGCTCGGCAGCGCTGACCAGACACCGACCGCTCTTTTTGGTAAATCCCGTTTTGACACCGATGGCTCCATCGTAGTAACGCAGCATTTTGTTGTGGTTGATCAGCATGCGTACGCCTTGAGCTTCGGCTTGCGGTATCGTGATCTTTTTCGTCGCGCAGATGGTGCGAAGCAAAGGGTGCTTGAGCACCTCGCGGGCGATCAACGCAAGCTCTCGTGCCGTCGTGTAGTGCTGCTCGCTATCCAGTCCATGAGGATTTTCAAAATGGGTGTTTTCAAGACCGAGTGAGGCGGCCTTTTGATTCATGTGGTCGGCAAATGCCTCAACGCTGCCGGCCGTGCCGATGGCGATGGCGACCGCCGCGTCGTTGGCAGAGGCGAGCAGAAGGGCATAGAGCAGCTGCAATAGCGTCAGCTGTTCCTTTTCACGCAGATAGATGGACGAGCCCTCCACACCGACCGCGCGTGCGTCGACCGTGATAAGCGTATCAGCATCGGCAAGCTCAAGCGCGCATAGCGCCGTCATGATCTTGGTCGTGCTTGCCATGGGTAATCGCACCGATGCGTCCTTTTCGTACAGCACCTGCCCGCTGTTTGCGTCGATCAGTACAGCGCTCTTGGCGGAAACACCGCCAACGTCCCGTAGGACGGGGAGAACGGGATACTCGATCGATTCCAAAGGGGGTGTCTCGACGGCGTGCGCTTGAAGCGAGCCGAGCAAGAACAATACGGCCATCAAAAAGCAAAGCGGACGATAGGCAAAAGGCAAGCTACGTAGCATGGCAACACCTCGTTTTTCCATAGATAATATATCATATGGAAAAAACGAGGATGGTATGCCTGACCGCGTTATTCGTTGATCTCGACCTCGATCGTCTCGCCCTCAGCTGAAGGAGCTTCCTTGGCTGCGGGAGTTTCCTTTTTGCTCTTGTCCTTGGTAAAGAGCTCCTTGATCTTGGCGATAATGGCAGGACTGCGCTCGATGACGTCAGCAACCTGTTCGATGGTACCGGCGGGCGCGGCGGGCGCGTTGATGTTGACCATTTCAACACGGCCGTCTGCCAAAACGGTCAAGAAGCCGACGGGAGTGATGGACAGACCCGTGCCGCCGCCACCGCCGAAGTTCTGCTTGGCCGCGGGGGCTTTGCCGTTGTAGTCCAGCCCGCCCGACACGTAGCCGACGGAAATTTTTGAAATCGGAATGATGGTCGTACCTGCGGCGGTGTTGATGGGATCGCCGATGATGGTGTTGGAGTCGACCAGCGAGCGCAGACTCTCCATCGAGGTTTGAATCATGTCCTGCAGTTTGTTTTCGTTTGCCATAATCATGATCTTCCTTTCAAATATATAGTAAATTTATTGTTACATCTTTTTCATGGATTTTTCTTCCATCATTCTGGAAACTGCCTCCCAAGCTGTGCGGAATTCGATATCCAGAATCTGCCACAGCCAAAGGTGAGCAACAATATCAACTTGTGCGCGGCATTGTTCACTTGTAAAATCAGCAACGACTCCAAAGCGTTCGGCGTGTCGAATGCGAAGGTTGGAATAAGTGTCCAGCACCTCAGCAAGACCTGCCAGAGCCGTCGAGGCGGCACCGTAGAGTAGGGCAGTTTTAGCGGCATCGTCCGACGCGACGGTCAGCATCACCTGCTTGACGTGAATGCGGGCGTGCGAGAGGGTGCGCCTAAGGGCGACACGAATAAATTCACCTGCAAAGCGAAGCTGGTCACCAAGCGGAGCTGTTTTCTTTGGCATGCTGAACAGCGAGGCTGATGGCTGCTCGGCCTTGACGGGGGATTTTTTGGCGTGCTTGCTTAATTTCTTTTGCTCTTTTTTTCGGCGGCGCTCCATGGCACGGGGCGAGTAGTCGGACAGTCGCACCCGCCTTTCCTTTTCGGGGATGCGCTCGTAAAGATAGCCCAGGATGCGAACCTCGATCACAAGCCCTTGCTGATCGTCAACAAGGATTTTGATGCGGATCGGCAGAAAAAGGATCAGCGCAATCAGGGCGATCAAGCCACCGAGAATATATAAGAACCACATACGGTGTGCTCCTTTCTCCCTTGGGTGAAGCTACCAAAAGTATGGACGCGCCAAGAGAGGGTTATTCATGGGGTTATGCCTCGGTTTCTTCCGTGCTTTGGGCGGTTTCTGCAGCTTCCTCTGCGTCTCCTGCTTCGGACTTTTCGCTTTCCACTTGAGCGGCAACGGAAAGAGCCTCGGTTGCGGGCAGCTCGGCAAGAGAATTGATGCCAAAGACGCGCAGAAACTTATCCGTGGTTGCGTACAGCATGGGGCGGCCGACCACGTCCAAACGACCGACTGCTTCGATTAGGCCTTTATCCAAAAGCGAGTTGACGGCATACGAGCTGTCAACACCACGCACACTGTCGATAAAGGTACGGGTGACGGGCTGATTGTAAGCTACGACCGCCAGAACCTCCATGGACGATGCAGACAAGTTGCCGCCGCGACGGACACCCAGCGCCTCGCGGATGTAGGGAGCGAAGCGCTCCTTGGTGCAAAGCTGTGCCGTTTCGGGCAGGAGCAGCAGCTGAATGCCGCGGTGCGAGCTCTCGTCGTTATAAGCAGGGAGCATATGCTCCAGCAGACGCTTGATATCGGGAACGCTAAGTCCCAAAACCTCGGACAGCTTGGTATATTTCATAGGATAACCTGCGGCGAACAGAATGGATTCCAGTGCCGCCTCCAGCTCGGCCATGCTCTCAAGCACGGGGAGATGCTCGGGTTGCTTGTTATCTTTTTGGTTGTTGGTTTCGGTTTGACTCATGATGATATTCCTTTCAGGATGGATCGTTATCAATGTGAAGCTGTTCGCCGTCTACCTCATTCTCGCCGACGTCACTCGGTGGGGGAGGGGGATTGTCGTTGATGACAAAGCGGGTGGAGGTGCCGTGTAGCGAGGTGAACTCATCGGGGTCATCCACAATGAGGATCTGACGCATTTTGACTAACTCCAATACGCCAAGGAAAATGGCGATCATATCGGGCAGGGAGGTCGAGTCGTTCAAAAGATCGCCAAGACACACATCCTTCTTTTGCTGCTTGTTGCGCCCCATGTGATTGAGAATGCCGACAATCTTGAGCTCGACGGGCACGATGGGCGTGCTGATCATGGGGGTGAAGGTCGCCCGCTGAGTGTTGCGCATGCTCTCCTGATAAGAAGCGATGCGGCGGATGGCAGTGCACAGCGAGGTGATCTGCTGGTCAGCCACGTAGGTGCGGTCGATGCTGATTTCGTCGGTGTCCTTGACCATACGGTCGCGGTGAACGGTGTGCATCTTTTGCAGTTGAGGTGTGATGGATTTTGCCTGTTGGTATTTGAGCAGCAGCTCGGCCAGATCTGCGCGGGGATCCTCCTCAGGCTTTTCCTCCTGCGGCAGCATCATTTTACTTTTGAGCAGCATCAGCTCGCTGGCCATAACGAGAAATTCGGCCGCAACGTCCATATCCATGCTTTCCATCTCGGCGATGGTGGCGAGGTACTGGTCGCAAAGCTGTGCGATGGGCAGATCGCGAATGTCGAGCTTATCTTTTTGGATGAGCTTGAAGATCAGATCCATAGGACCGTCAATATCAAACTGCTCCAGCTTAAAGGTCAATACTTCCATGTGGTTCCTTTCGGTGGTTAAGAAATGGAGATCAAAGAATCGATCAGATCAAGAATAACGCTGAAAACAAGATAAGGTTCACTGCCGAACTCGATACCAAGCAGCGAGAGCATGCCATTCGTAATGCCGTTGATCATCCAGACAAGCGGGCCGGACAAGACACCGACACACAGCAAAATCATCATAACGATCATGATGGTTCGCTCGTATTTCATGATACCAAAATACCACTTCGGCGGCAGGAAAACGTAAAAGATACGCGAGCCGTCCCAAGGGGGAACGGGCAACAGATTAAACACAGCATAGGTGAAGTTGATTGTCATACAGGCAAAGATCATATAGGTGAGGATGCACATGATGACAAAGCCCATACCGGCGCCGGTGGCTCCTTGCGAAACGTATGCTACCATATCTTCATAGAAAAATTCTCCGGTCAAATACAGCATAAGACGAAGCAAAAGCCCGCTGACGATGCCGAGCAGGACGTTGGAGAGCGGTCCCGCAGCGGCGGAGATTGCCATGTCGCGGCGTGGCTTTTTGAAGTTACGGGTATTGATCGGTACGGGATTGGCCCAGCCAAAACGGAAAAGCAGCATACAAAGAAAGCCGAAGGGATCCAGGTGCTTTGCAGGGTTGAGCGTCAAACGCCCGAGGTTGCGAGCGGTGGGGTCGCCTAATTTATATGCGGCGAAGGCGTGGCACATTTCATGAAAGGAAAGAGCCAATAAAATCGCAGGCAGACTGAGCAGAAGCCCGGGAATGTCTGCGAGAAAATTTTTTAGAAACATAATGATAAAATCTCCTTGATTGCGATGAACGGATCACACGTCCCGGTCAGGAAGACAGGGGGCCATCGAGGATATGATGGCGTCCGTCAATAAAAGAGAGAGCGGCAGCACTGGTGTCGTGATTGAGATAGCAGCGCACGGCATAGCGTTGCATGGGAACGCCCAAAAGCTCGTCGATGCGATCGATTGGGATCCAGCAAAGTTTGGTACCGTCGCTACCGCATTCGGCGTAGCAGTCAAGCAATGCGCCGCTATAATAAAATTGTATGGGATGAAACGGTCCGATCTTGGGGTGAGAGTCCCAGGCGTCGGCAGAGGTGATGAGCTCGTCGACGCGTACGTCGTAGCCGATCTCCTCAAGGCATTCGCGCAAAAGACATTCCTCGTGCGTTTCGCTATCCTCAATGCCGCCGCCCGGCAACAGATAGCCCAGACGATGCTCGATAGCGGCGACCATACCGTCCTGAACGAGGACGAGATAAGCGCCGACGCGGTCGTAATAGTTCAGTGATGGATCACACTCACCGAACGTCTTTTCGGTTACGATCTCACTCATGGACAGCGAATGCCCGTATGTGCGGCGATCTGCTGCCATACGGCCGCCTTACCGTCGCCTTTGAGCGAGGAGAAGAAGATGATGGGCGTATCGGCACCGATGGCAGGGTGCGAGGCCAGCGCGGTCTCGGAGGCCTTGCGCTCGGTGGCGTTGAGCTTGTCACACTTGGTGGCGATCACAACGTAAGGGATGTTGGCAGCACGCAAAAAATCCAGCATCATAACGTCGTCCTCGGTGGGACCGACGCGGCTGTCGATGAGCTGCATGACCAGCGAAAGGCGGTCAAGATTCGGGTTCTTAGTGAAGTATGAGTCGGTCAGCTCGCGCCACTGTGCCGCCTCCTGGGGCGCACGGCGGGCAAAGCCGTAGCCGGGCAGGTCGACGAAGAACATCTTTTTGTCCACATCGTAAAAGTTGATGGTGATGGTCTTACCGGGCATTTTACTGACGCGAGTCAGGCTTTTGCGACCCAGCAGCGTATTGATCAGCGAGCTTTTTCCTACGTTGGAGCGTCCCGAAAAGGCGATCTGCGGAATGGGATCGCCGGGGAACTGACGGAGCCAGCCCGCGCTGATGCGCAGATTGGTATTTTGAATGTTCAGAGCCATGATAACTCCTTTCGAATATCAGAGAAGTGCGTTTTTGAGTACGTCGTCTGCCACGCGGCAGGGAATGAAGGTCAGATTTTCACGTGCGAGCGGATCGATGTTCTCCAGATCGCGCTCATTGTCGGCAGGGATGAGCACCGTTTTGACGCCTGCGCTGTAAGCTGCCATGGTTTTCTCACGGAGACCTCCAATGGGAAGCACGCGGCCGCGCAGGGTGATCTCACCCGTCATGGCGACGTCGTGACGGACGGGACGCCCGGTCAGGGCGCTGACGAGCGCCGTCAGCATGGTCACACCCGCGCTGGGACCGTCCTTGGGAACAGCACCTTCGGGGACGTGAATGTGAATATCCTTCTTTTGATAAAAGTCGGTGGGAATACCGTATTGGCTGGCGATTGAGCGGGTGTAGGACAGAGCCGCCTTGGCGGATTCCTGCATAACGTCGCCCAGCGAGCCGGTCAGCTCGAGCTTGCCCGTGCCCTCAAGCGCGGCAACCTCGACCTTGAGCATGTCGCCGCCCAGCTCGGTGTAGGCCAGACCGTTGACCGTGCCGATCTCGTCGATCTCGTCGATCTTCTCGGGCAGCAGTTTGCGGCAGCCAAGGTAATCCTTGACGTGGTGGGCGTCGATGCGAATGCTCTTTTTTTCCTCGTCCAGCATTTTGCGAACGGCCTTGCGGATGAGAGAGGCAATGGTGCGTTCCAGATTGCGGACGCCTGCCTCGTGGGTGTAATAATCAATCAGCTCGACGATGGCTTCGTCGGACAGACGGAACTTGGCACGCGTCAGACCGTGACGCTTGAGCTGCTTGGGGATCAGATGATTTTTGGCAATGTTGATCTTTTCCCGCTTGGTGTAGCTTTGCATCTCAATGATCTCCATACGGTCGATGAGCGGGCGAGGAACTGTGTCCAGCGTGTTGGCGGTGGCAATAAACAGGCAATCGGACAGATCGTAAGGCAGTTCGATATAATGGTCGCGGAAGGTCTTGTTCTGCTCGCTGTCCAGTACCTCAAGCAGCGCTGAAGCGGGGTCGCCCTGAGCGCTTTGCGTCATCTTGTCGATCTCATCGAGCAAAATGAGGGGATTGGATGAGCCGGACTGCGCCAGTGCCGCCATGATACGACCGGGCATGGAACCCAGATACGTCTTGCGGTGACCGCGGATGTCAGCCTCGTCGCGAATACCGCCGAGTGAAACGCGGACATACTTGCGTTTCATGGCGCGTGCGATGGAGGCCGCAACCGACGTCTTACCGACACCGGGCGCACCGACCAGACAAAGCACCTGATTTTTCAGCTCGGGGTGCATCTGCTTGACGGCCAGATATTCGAGAATGCGATCCTTGACCTTGTCAAGACCGTCGTGATCCTCGTCAAGAATTTTTTTGGCGGCAGTCACGTCGATGCGGTCCTTGGTTTTTTTGTTCCAAGGAAGCTCGAGAACGGTATCGAGATAGGTCGTGATCACGCCTGCCTCGGACGAGCCGAAGGGCGTTTTTGCCAGACGATCATTCTCCTTGAGCAGCTTTTGCTCGGCCTCCTCGGGTAGATGCAGGGCGCGGATGCGACGCTCGTAGCGCTCGGTTTCGGCGTTGGCACCGTCCCCCAGCTCGTCCTGAATGACGCGGATCTGCTCGCGCAGGTAAAATTCCTTTTGGTTGCGTGCCATGCGGGCATGCACCTTGCGCTGAATATCGGAAGCACATTCGAGCAGCTCGCCCTCGGTTTCGATCAGAGAAAGAACCAGATCGACGCGCTTGAAGGGCTCATAGCACTCCAGAGTCTCCTGTTTGTCTTCCGTTTTAATGAGAACGTTGGCTGCGATGAAGTCGGCCAACTGCCCCGGGTCCCGAATTTCAGCCGCCGCGTGCAGCATTTCCTCCGAGCCTGAGGGGAGATATTTGCTCAGCCCGTGCAACGATTCCATCAGCGTGTGCAGGTAAGCGCGGGCGTGCAGGTCGTTGACGTCCCCCAGCATAATAGTCTTGGACATGACTTCGGCTGTGGCAAAGTCGCCGCCGAAATCAGCGGTCAGCAGGGAGGCGCGTGTACAGCCCTCAAAAATGACGCGGAACTGCTTGTCGGGCGTTTGCACCATCTGTTTGATGCGAACGACGGTACCGACGGGAAACAGCTTTGGAATAGGGGAATCGAGAAGATCGTCGCCCAATTCTTCGTCACTGAAGATCAGATCGACCAGCTGCTCAGCAAGCTGACGAGGCTTTTCGGTGACAAGAAAGACAAGTCCGCTGGTGGCGGACGCGGCTTTGGCGGCGCGAATGTCGCTCTCGTCGGTCAGTTCAAAATTAAGCAATGCACCGGGGAAGGCAACGGTGTCGCGCAGTGTGATGAGCGGCAACGTCATCTTCTCGGCTTTTTCTATGTACTGTGGCATAACGTAATGATCCTTTCAATGGGAAATTTCTATCGTTTGACGCCCAAAAAGGGGCGGTGTGTTTCATTTTTTAGCATATTCTGATCTAAAAAAGCAAAACGCAGTATGAATTTGAGCATACTGCGTTTATTATAACATAATATTGAAAGAATTTCTACCCTTTTTTGCGATTTTTACAATAAATTATATAAAAGTGCTGTTTTCGTTCACAAATTTGTTTTGGGTGAATAAAAAGAGAGCACGTCGATGTCCGGTCCGCGTAAGGGTTATCATAAGATTGATATCTCACGGAGTGCGAAGACGACGTGCTGAAAGAAAGCAGGCAACGACGGTCGGGGGGACACAACTTGTCTGCGTGGAATATTATACTGCATTCGAGCGCATTTGTAAAGCGTCAAAAGTGACGAAACTTGGCGTTTTTTTTCGTTGAAATCAATAACACCTAAAATTTTTGCCAATTTTTATAGCATTTTTTGAGCCATTTTACCGTGACATGATGTCGTGTGCGACATTGGCGTACGACATGATGGCGTAGGAGGGAGGGAGATAGGTGGTTTTCAAGCGACCGTTTCTACGGACGATCATACTGCGCGATTTCACCGCGCGCTGATCTGTGCCGGTTTTTGGATGTTACTTCTTGGCACGCGACAAGAAGTAACCAAGAAACGCGCCAAGGCGTTCCCCTTGGATCTCCCATGTTCGTGCCGCGCTTCAAAAGGGAAGACGAGAAAGACATAAGAGTTTATTCTGCAACTCTCGCCATACGTTTACCACGCGCGGCAGGCAGGGGGAGCGAAATCGTTTTTGTTGAAAAGTTAGTTGAACCGGGGTGCGTAGCAGTTGGCAAAGGTTTTTGCTGTCTTGCTTGCGTACTACTTCCGTGTTTGCAAGTTTCTTTAACTTGCAAACGCAAAAGCTGAAGTTGCTTGCTTTCGCGAAAAAAATGAGCAGAGCGGTAGTGCCGCGACCCTTTTCGCGCTCGGGGGTTCTAAGGGGTATTAGACCCCTTAGTGCCTTTTCT
>JAZLDE010000071.1:0-2810 GCA_045614625.1 Eubacteriales bacterium | reverse complement strand
CATATTTACTTTTTATGATATAGATCAGGATCAGAATGGGAATGCCAATCAAACCCAAAAGACCCAATGGGAAAAGAAAATTCACTTCAATACTCCAATATTTACCAATTTGCCAAAGAAGATCTCGCTCACGCTGTCCTCCGCGCTGACCAGCATATAGTCGGCACCGCGAGCCATGCAATACTCCCTGATACGCTCGGTGGCATATTTCAGGGCTTCCTTATACGCCCGAACGATCTCTCTGTCGATGTTTTTGCGATAATAGCGCGACGAATTTTCCGAGTCAAACAGATGCATTTTACCCCGAATCTGAGGATTGAACTCCTCGCGGGTCAAGATCTGCATGCAGAGAATGTCACGTCTGCGATCAGCCAGATAGTCGATAGCGTCCTCATAGTTGTTATCGGTCAGAAAATCCGAGATGATAACGGATAGGCCGTCACCGCGGCCGACACTTGTAGGCAATATCGCCTGACTGATGTAGCTGTCACCCTCAAAGACGATATCATTGAGCTTACCAATCTCGGAGAGATACGTCTCCTTGCCTACCATACCGCGAATGATCTCATGCACCTCACCCTCGCGAATGATGTAGACGGACACGCGGTCCATCTCACAAACGGAAAGATAGGCAATCGTTGCAGCCAGTCGAATGGCCTGCTCTGCCTTTTGGCTGTCACCGTATTCCATCGAACGGCTGGCATCGATATAAATTCTCGTATGCATCTGGCGCTCGTCAAAATACAGCTTTTCGTACAGCTTATCAAAGCGGGCGTAGGCATTCCAGTCGATCTTGGTGATATCGTCGCCCGGCATGTAGTCACGGTAATCCGCGAACTCGCAGGAGGAACCGAAGTTTCTGCTTTGCCGCAGACCGCCAAACATACCGCCGAGATTGTTTTTTAGAAGCGATTGCAGCGTTTCGATCTGCTGCAACAGCTCCTCGTTAATGACCAGGTATCCCATATTATTTTTTGGTTGCCTTGATGAGCTGTGCAACCACGTCATCAACCGTCAGCTTGTCGTTGACAGCAGCATAATTGATCTTGATTCTGTGGCGAAGAACGGGTGCCGCCAGTGCGTTGATATCCTCGTAGGATACGTTGTAATTGCCATTGATCAGCGCTCTCACCTTCGCACAGGTGATCAGCGCCTGAGCCGCACGGGGGGATGCACCGTACTTGATGTACTTCTTGGCCACGTCGCTTGCGCCCTCGATCTCAGGATGGGTACCCGAAACCAGGCGTGCCGTGTAATCCAGCACCTCGTCGATGACGGGAACGGTAGCGGCCAGCGCTCTCATTTGGAGAATTTCCTCGCCGCTCACAACAGCCTTTGCCGTTTCGTCCATCGTAATCTGCGTCATCTTAACAATGTCGATCAGTTCGTCATTGCCGGGGAACTTCATGATCAGTTTGAATACGAAACGGTCCATCTGCGCCTCGGGCAACGGATAAGTACCGTCCTGCTCGATGGGGTTCTCGGTTGCCAACACAAAGAAGGGCTCGGCGAGCTTATAAGTATCGTTACCGATGGTCACCTTATGCTCCTGCATAACCTCCAGCATGGCCGACTGGGTCTTGGGCGTTGCACGGTTAATCTCGTCCGCAAGCACCAGATTGGCAAAAATGGGGCCCTTGCGGAAGACGGTGTTCAGCTTGCCGTTTTCGTCCTTTTCGATGATGTTCGTACCCGTGACGTCCGAGGGCATCAAGTCGGGGGTGAACTGAATACGGGAGAAAGGCAGGCTCAGTACGTTTCCGAGCGAACGAACCAGACGCGTCTTACCGACACCGGGAACACCCTCCAGCAGTACGTTACCGCCTGCGATGATGGCGATGATAACGTTATCGATGATCTCGGTCTGTCCTACGACGTCGCGGCGAAGCTCGCTCTTGATCTTTGCGACTTTCTCGCTGAAAGCCTTTACGTTTTGATTATTTTCCATGGTTTTACGTTACCTTTCTCTTTGCGTTAATCGTTCTTATCTTTATAATACAGATCGGAAAAATACTTGTCGATGAAAGCCTTGATCTCATCCGACAGGGGGCGCTCCTCCATATCCGTTACTTTTTGTCCGTTGTATTCGTCAATGACGTCACCGTATTTGACGTGGGTCTCGTCCTTGGGATAGTAAATGGCGTCGTCGCTACCGTAAATAACCTCGCCGCTGCCCTTGCCGCCTCCGCCGATGACCTCATCCTCCTGCTCCTGCTGCTCGTTATCCTCCGTCGAGGCCTCCTCGTCATCGGGATATTTGAGCTCGTCGGGCAGCTCATTCCATGCGATACCAAAAATGCTCATCAGCTCGTTGTTGGTCGTGTCCGTCGTTGCGCGGTTGATGCCCTGCTGATTAAGCGCGGGACTCATCTGCTCTGCGGCCGACTCAAACACACGCATCAGCACAGTGCCCCGTTCTTCCTCGCCCAGCTCGTCAACCGTCTTGGCGAACGCCGTCAACGCTTGCGAGAACTGCTGCAATGCGAGGTACAAGGGGTCAGCTTCCGCCACCTTGGCCGCGTCAGCCGCAACGGAAAGCGCGGTTGCAAGGCTATTGACATCTGCCTTTAGTTCATCGCCCTCAAGGCTCGCCTTAAGTGCCTGATACTTGCTTTCAAGGATCGGATCCGCAGGCGTGCCAAGTGCCTCGGCCAACTCCTTCAGCTTAGGGCTTGTGGAGCTCTTCATGGCGCGCACCAAAGCAGTGTAGGTATTGATGCCGTCGGTCACCGCGTCGATTTCGACCATAGCGGCCGTGACCGTTTGCTTCATCTGCGTTTTCGTATCGACGTATGCCAGATCAGAAATCA
>JAZLDE010000070.1:0-13071 GCA_045614625.1 Eubacteriales bacterium | reverse complement strand
CGCTCGGAGTGACCGATGATAACGTACTCAACGCCGATCTCCTTGAGCATTTCAGCGGAAACCTCACCGGTGTAAGCACCCTTTGCCTCAAAGTGAACGTTCTCGGCACCGATCTTAATGTTGGAGCCCTTGGCTGCCTCCATAGCGGCAGCGATGGTTACGTAAGGAGCGCAGAATACGATGTCGCAGTTGTCCTTGCCCTCAACCATGGGCTTGATCTCGTTGATAAATGCCGTAGCCTGGGAAGGAGTGAAGTTCATCTTCCAGTTGCCGGCGATTACATATCTTCTCATAATAACACCTCATTGAATTGTTTATTGGGTGCGAGGGGGACTTTTTGAAAAAAGCCCCCCTCGCGCTCCCTTCAAAAACCTTGAACAGTTTTAAGGGATAGCAGATATATCTGCTTTTGAGTAAAGTTTTTTGAAGATCCTTAAGAAACTTTTTTCCAAAAAAGTTTCTTAAGCGGGGTGCGGGGTGGAGCCCCGCGCGTTCTTACTTATCCTGCAGGCAAGCGATACCGGGCAGTTCCAGACCCTCGAGGAACTCGAGAGATGCGCCGCCACCGGTGGAGATGTGGGTGATGCGATCAGCGTAGCCCAGCGTCTCGCAAGCAGCTGCACTGTCACCACCGCCGACGATGGTGGTAGCGTCGGATGCTGCCATAGCCTCGGCAACAGCGATGGTACCCTTAGCCAGCGTGGGGTTTTCAAATACGCCCATAGGACCGTTCCAAACAACGGTCTTGGCGCACTTAACAGCCTCAGCGTACAGCTCCATGGTCTTGGTGCCGATGTCCAGACCCTCCATATCAGCGGGGATCTTATCAGCGTCAACAACAGTTACGTCGATGGGAGCGTCGATGGGGTTGGGGAAGCCTGCTGCGATGGTGGTATCAACGGGCAGAAGCAGCTTAACACCGTTAGCCTCAGCCTTAGCCATCATGTCCTTGCAGTAGTCGATCTTCTCGGAGTCAAGCAGAGAGTTGCCGACACCGTAGCCCTTAGCAGCCAAGAAGGTGTAAGCCATACCACCGCCGATGATCAGGGTATCGACCTTGGTCAAGAGGTTGTTGATAACGTTGAGCTTGTCGGAAACCTTTGCACCGCCCAGAATAGCAACGAAGGGACGCTCGGGGTTGGACAGAGCCTTACCCATCACGCCGATCTCCTTGCCGATCAGGTAGCCGCAAACTGCGGGAAGGTATGCAGCAACGCCTGCAGTGGAAGCGTGTGCACGGTGAGCCGTACCGAAGGCATCGTTAACGTAGATACCGTCCTCGCCTGCCAGGTCAGCCAAAGCCTTTGCAAAAGTAGGATCGTTCTTGGTCTCGCGAGCGTCAAAACGAACGTTCTCGATGAGAACTGCCGTACCGTTTTCCATAGCAGCGATCTTAGCCTGTGCATCCTCGCCGATGATGTCGGTGGCGAAGGTAACCTTGCCGCCCAGATACTCGTTGAGCTTATCGGCAACGATCTTCAGGGAGAACTTGGTGACGTCCTTCTCTGCCTTTGCATATGCGGCAGCGGTAGCAGCCTCGCGCTCGGACTCAGGGAGCTCCTCGATCTTAGCCAGTTCCTTCTTGGTCAGCTTGTAGCCGGGAGTGAAAATGCTGTGGGGCTTGCCCATGTGGGAGGACAGGATAACCTTTGCGCCCTTCTCCAGCAGGTACTTGATGGTGGGAAGTGCCTCGACAATACGCTTGTCGGAAGTAATCACACCGTCCTTGGAGGGAACGTTGAAGTCGCAGCGAACGAATACTTTCGTGCCGGCAACAATGGAAATGTCCTCAATGGATTTCTTGTTATAAGTCATAAGATAGACCGCCTTTCTTATTTGATAATTTTTTACCAAACATTACTATACCATATTTTTCCCCATTTATCAAGAGAAAAAGCAAAATTTTCCGCGAAAATTAAAAACTTTTTGCCGTTTTGCTCTTGCAAAACGGCAAAAAGGGGTTATTCTTCATCGTCACCGTCGTCAGCGAACACCTCTGCGATGGAAAGATGTTGCTTGGTGGACTCGGGCTTGGGGGTAATGTCGCCCGCCTTGGTCAAAGCAATCTTAGTGAGCAGAGGGCCGATCAGCTCGTAGATGAGCACCGAGAACAGAATGATATTACGCACCAAGCCGCCGATGCCGTCACCCATCTGTTCCTTGACGATGATGGACATACCCAGCGCCACACCCGCCTGCGGGAACAGCGTAATACCCAGATACTTGACGATGTTGGAATTGCACTTGGTCAAAAGAGCGCTGGAAAACGCGCCGAAATACTTACCGACACAGCGGAAGATGATATACACTACACCAATGAGCACGATGATACCGCTGGTAAAGACGGAGAGTTCCAGCTCCGCGCCGCTGAGCACGAAAAACAAAACGTAAATGGGCATGGTCCACTTATCCGTTTTCTCCATCAGCTCATCCGCGCTGTCACAGATATTGCAGAAAATCGTACCCAGCATCATGCAAACAAGCAAGGAGGAAAATCCGACATGGACGCGGCCGATCTCAATCTTAAGCATAGACAGCGACACAGCCATGAGGACAAAGGTAATAGACAGGCTCAGACGTTTGGAGTTGGACTGGAAGTGGTCCTCCACCCAGGTGAAAAGAAAACCGAGCAGTGCGCCCAAGATCAGCGAGCCGACCACCTCAATGATGGGATTGACCACCATGGAGATGAGGTCCACGTCGCCCGTCTGCAAAGCCTTAGCCACACCGAAGGAAATGGCAAAAACGACAAGACCGACGGCGTCGTCCAGAGCAACGACGGGGAGCAGGATATTGGTCAAGGGGCCCTTGGCCTTGTACTGCTTGACGACCATAAGCGTGGCGGCAGGGGCGGGTGCCGTAGCAATCGCGCCCAAAATGATGGCGACGGACAAAGGCAGCTTTTCTTCGCCCAGAATGAAATGCAGACCAATGAGGGCGGCATCGACCACAACGGCCGTGAGGAGTGCCTGCAGAATACCGATGACGGTGGCCTGCTTACCGATCTTGCGCAGGTTCTTCATTTCAAACTCGGTACCGATGGCAAAGGCGATAAAGCCCAGCGCCACCTGGGAAATGATGCCAAGCGCCTCAACGCCCTCGGTGGAGTGCAGCATGCCGATCAGGTCAAAGCCCTCGGGCAAGGCAAGACGGCCCAGACAATAAGGGCCGATGAGAATGCCCGCGATGAGATAACCCGTGACCGCCGGCAATTTGAGCGGCTTGACCAAACGGGACACAAGCAAACCCGCGACAAGCGCCAAGGAAACGCTGAATAAAACTTCCATGTAATAACTCCTTCCCTGCCTTGGCAGAGTCATAAATTTTCGATAAAAACATCACAGGATCGACAGCAATCGATCCTGTGACATTATATTCCTTTTATAGTGGAAAGTCAAGGTAACTTTCGGAGAACTTTTACAAAGCAAGAAGGGATGTTTTGGTTATTTTGACGTTATTCTTCACTATTCTCCGCATAATCCTTCTCGCCGGGCATTCTTCCCTTGCCGGGCAGATGAAAACCGTCGACCTCACCGCGCTGGATGGCACCGAAAATGCGGTAGCGCAGGCCGGGGTAGGTACGTTCAAGACCCGTAAGCAGCTTTTGCATTTCGGCTCGCTCGGTGTTACCGTCAGCCGGACAAGTCGATTTGACTACAGGCAGTCCCGTATGCGCGGCAAAATAACGCACGTCCTTTTCGGGCATGTAGATCATGGGACGGATGACAGTAATATCGCGGCGGGACAGATACGTCACGGGCTGGAAGCAGCCAATGCGCCCCTCGAAAAACAAATTAAGCATGAAGGTATCGACCACGTCGTCAAAATGGTGGCCAAGTGCCACGACGTTACACCCCAGCTCCTTGGCTGCGTTATGAAGCGCTCCACGACGCATTTTGGCACAGAGCGAGCAGGGGCTGCTCTCCTTGCGCACCTCGAAAATGATCTTGTATATCTCCGTCTTGACCACGTGATACTCCACGTTCAACTGCTCGCACAGCTCGCGCACGCCCGTCAAGTCCATCGGCTCGGCAAAGCCCATGTCTACCGTAATGCCGATCACCTCGAAGGGATTGGGATAAAAGCGGCGCAACTCCGCCAAGGCGCACAGCAGCGTCAACGAGTCCTTGCCGCCCGAAATGCCGACGGCGATCTTATCGCCCGGGCGGATCATCTGATAATCGTCCACCGCGCGGCGGGTAAAGCTTAAAATTCTTTTGATGTTATCCAAAGGAAAACCTCCTTTATGAATCAAAACTCATACATTCGTATACTCTCTGTGCCGCTTCGGTCAAGGGGCGGTGTGCTTCTCTCCGGCTCTCGATCTCGTGCAATATCAGCGGCGGTGTGACAATCAAGGACGCGTTGCCCCCTGCCCTTGCCTCGATGAGTACCATGCTGGGCTCGCTCTCGACGTCAGCATGAACGAACGTCATGCGCTTTGGCTCTAATTTTTCTCTATGAAGCGCCGCCATCAGCTCACTCAGGCGGTCGGGACGGTACACAACGCAAAAGCTACCGCCGTATCGAAGCACACGCGAGGCAGCGGCACAAAAATCACCGATATTGCCGCACACCTCGTGGCGCGCGATAAACTTGGCATCGGCCTCGTTGCGCCGACCATTGCCTACCCGCATATAGGGGGGATTGGCAACCACAATATCCGCGCATCTTCCCTGCTCATCTCCCAAGGCGCGACCTAACGCCACTTGCGTCAGCTCACGCGCATCGATATGCAGCGACACCAGGCGGTCAGACAGATCGTTGAGCGCCGCATTGCGACCAATCAGCTCGGCAAACTCCGCCTGCACCTCCACACCGACCGCTTGCGCGATCTTATCTCGTTTGCAGAGCAGTAGCGGAATGATGCCCGTGCCGCTGCCCAGATCCACACACAGCGCGCCCTTATCGGGGCGAACGAAGGCGGCGAGCAAATAGGCGTCCGAGCCAAAGGTCAGCCCGTTTTTCTTTTGAATCAGCTTGATATTTTCATTGACCGTATCCACACGCTCATTCACGTCGAGACACGGCGCCTTGCACGTTTGGTTCATGACAGACATCCTCCGTGAAAAAGAAGGGGGAGCAGATAGCTTACGCGTCTCTGCTCCGTCAACCTATTGGGTTATGTACGATTATTCGGGCTGGGGAGCGTCAACGGGGCAAGCCTCTGCGCAGGTGCCGCAGTCAACACACTTCTCAGCGTCGATTACGAACTTGCCGTCACCCTCGGTGATAGCCTCGGTGGGGCACTCAGCAGCGCACGCGCCGCATGCAACGCAATCGTCAGTAATCTTGTATGCCATGATTATTACCTCCTAAAAATGTGGTTGCATCTATTGTATCACTAATTCATCAATTTTGCAACCTTTTTTTGAAAAATTCCTACACATTCCAAAATAATTTATCTTTTTTTGGAAAAACGGCCTTATTCCTTGGCCTCCGTCGCACTCTCTTTGTCTGCGGATCTGTCACCGCCTTTGCCGCGGATAACCTTAACGGTATCGCGGTGATAGGTGCGGGGGGCTTCACCCTCCATGTTTTCAAGACGAACCGTCACCGTGCCCTTGAGCACGTGATTGGAGACGACCGTACCGCGGCCGTCGCTCGTTTCAACCAGCGAGTCAACGGCAGGCGTCAGGCGGATCTCCTGCTCGTACGTTTCATGCTCGTAGCGCAAGCAGCACATGAGTCGGCCGCAACATCCCGAAATCTTGGTCGAGTTGAGCGACAGATTCTGTTCCTTGGCCATTTTAATGGACACCTGACCGAAATCGGACAAAAATCCTGCACAACAAAGAGGTCTGCCGCAAGCGCCCAGACCGCCAAGCAGCTTTGCCTCGTCACGGATACCGATCTGACGCAGCTCGATACGGGTACGGAACACGCCCGCCAGATCCTTGACCAGCTCACGGAAGTCCACGCGACCGTCCGAGGTGAAGTAGAACAGCAGCTTGGAATTGTCAAACGTGTACTGTGCCTCGACCAGCTTCATATCCAGGCCGTGCGCTGCCACCTTTTCCAGGCAAACGCGGAACGCCTCGTCCTCTTTTTTCTTGTTGTCGGCATTATGCTTGGCATCCTCCTCCGTCGCTACGCGTATAACAGGACGAAGGGGCAAGACGATATTGTCCGTGGACACCATGCTGTTGGCAATTACGATCTCACCGTACTCCAAACCGCGCGCCGTTTCCACAATGGCGTGCATGCCGCACTTGAATTTCAGCTCACCCGGTGCAAAGTAATACACCTTGCCCGGCACCTTGTAGCGAATACCGACGACCTCGGTAACCTCAGCAGGCTCACCCTCCTCAACGACCTCGGCCACAGGCTCCTCGCGGAACAGAAGCGGTCCTTCCGCATCGAGAATGCGGCGTGCCGCCTCCTCGGCAGCGGGATCGTGTACCTCGACCTCGTGCAAGGGCGCGAAGGTATCGTCCAGCCACTTGTCACCGCTCGTGCGCGTGCTACTCAACGAGGGAGAAACGAAAAAGTCCTTCGCTAGCTCCTTGGTGCTGGGTGCCGGTGCCTTTACGCTCTGCTCGATCGGCGCTTCTGCGCCCTCGGCATGATTGCCGCGCCCTCTGCCGCGACCGCCGCGATGACCACGGCGACGGTTGCCGCCACCTTGCGACTGCCCCTCCGCGCGCGGTTGATTTTTCTCACCGCTCTCGGGCTTGCTTTGCTTTTGGGGTTGTTTATTTTCCTTTTCGGCAGGCGCGCTTTGCGCTACCGCCGCCGTTTGATTTTCACGCTCGGCCGCGCTCTTTTGTCCGTGACCTCTGCCACGACCACCGCGGTGTCCACGGCGTCGATTGCCACCGCCCGACGTGTTCTTTTCCTTCTGGTTGTTTTCCTGTTCCATGTTATATCTGTTCCTTTCGGTTTATCTTCATCGGTTCATCAAAAACAGCGTCGTCAGCGCCAGTCTTACGTTGGCGTTTCGCATCAGCTGCTTGCGAGTGCTCTCGACCGCCTCAAACAAATGAAGCAGTGATTGCATGGACACGCGGTCGCAAAGCGATAGCGCGCCCTCGCGGTCGGTATAAAAGCACAGCGGCGCACCATCCGTCCGCTTGAGCAGCATCAGATCGCGCAAGGCACTCTGAACGTCCACAAGCAGCGGAAGAATGTCCTCTCGCTTGTTTCCAAACGAGGACAACAGCTCCAGCGCCGACGCGCTGTCCCGCTTGGTAATGCGTTGCTCGACAAAGGCCGCGGCCAGCGCCCTGCGTGCAAGCAACGGCTTGCGCTCCTTGGCGTCAAGCAATTCCTTGGCGCGTCCAATGCTGCCATTTGCGATCATCAAGATCTCCTCGCGCTCGGCTTCGGACAGCGAAGCAAACGCCCGCTCGGTTCTCGTCAGGTAGGCACGGATCTCGTCCGTCGGCACGGGGCACAGCGTCAGCTTTGGCGCACGGGAGCGAATGGTTTCCAGAAGCGCCGTCGCGTTTTCGCACAGCAAGAAAAACATGACGTAAGACGGCGGCTCCTCCAGTGTGAGCAGTAGTGCATTTTGAGCCTGCACCGTCATGGTGTCCGCTCCTTCGATGATGTAGATCTTACTGTCCAGATCGTTGGGCGGGGTGAGCACGTCTGCCCGCAAAAAACGCACGTCGTCCACACCTATGCTGGACTTGCTTCCCCGATCGATGCGGATGACGTCGGGGCATTTACCCTCATAGACCTTGCGGCAGGCAAGACAGCCCCCACAGGGGATACGGCCGCTCTCACGATCGGTGCAAGCAAGAGCCGCACTCAACTCGCGCGCAAGCGTCCGCTTGCCGCTGCCGTGTGCGCCCTCGATGATGTAAGCATGGGACAGCTTGCCTTCACTCACGTCTGCTGCCAAACGCTCGCGTAAAACTTCGCTTCCGATCAACGCATCAAACGCCATGCCAACACCTCCCATCTTGCTACACGTAATCATCTTATTATAGCAGAACAAAGCGCCCGTGTCAAGGGAAAAAGATGGCCCCAACACCATTTTTGTGTTGGGGCCATTGTGCGTTACGCAGACGGAGATTCGATCGTTCCGACCAGTAGCTCTATCAGAGCGTTGATCTTATTCTTTTGATTCAGACTTACCAGAGTGTATCGCCCATTGGCACTATCGCAAAGTATGCCTTCGGGAGAATATATCAATTCTCTGCCGTCGAGCGTGATCTTATAGGAACAAACTGTTTTCGGCTTGCCCAGCATCCATGTTGCGGAGTTGACCACACCGCACAGCAGATCAATTCCCGCCGAGGGCAATTCGCATTGAGCACTTCCGTAAGAAATCACGCCCTCCTGACCGTCAAGCAGATCCAAAGGGTACTTGGCCAATATGTCGTTTATCCACTTCTGTTGCTCTGCAGATATTGTGTAATGTCTTTGGCCTGTCACGCCGCTATCGACATTGACGTGGTAGCTGGTAAGCGTATAATAGATTTTAATATTACGCCATGTAAAAACATAATCCGGCACAGTCTTCATACAATCATTTCCCTTCGTGCCACTGATTATGATCTCACACATATTCCGTACATCCTCATTCAACATAGGGAACGTAAGCTCTGTCTCGCCGCCGTTGGTTGCTTTCCGCGTACATTCGAAATCCTCTTCAAAGACGTACTCGAGCGTGTCGATCTTGGGATCGGACAAAAGCGGATACTTCGCCAGTATTTCCTTCATCACGTTCCATTGTTCTTCACTCACTTCAAACGAGCGATCATTCTCCAAGTCCATAATCCAGCAAGGATCCCCCGGCTCTTGCTCCAAATCGGGCTCACAAACAAGCCAAACCTCAAGATCGGCCCAAGACAAAACATACGTCGCGCCGAATTTCCACGTGCCCTCCTGCCACCGTGCCGTATTCATTAGATTTTTCAACGCCTGTGCGTCCTCTTCTGCCATAGGAAACATACCCTCGGGAAGATCATCCGTCCCGTGATCTCTGATGCAGACAAAATCCTCGGTAAAAACGTATTGTGACAAAAAGTCGCCGCGGTATAGCGGATAGACCTCTTTGCCTTTCACACGGTATTCCTGCCGCGACAGATATACGTCCGCTACTTGCGCGCGGTCCATCGTGACGCCTTCGGGAAGCGCCATGTAAATCCACTCACCGTTATGATCTACAAACCAAGTGTTGCGCGAGCTATCATACGCCACGCGGCCGTCGGGCGTCAATTGGAATTGAGCCATGGCCGCCGCAAACGAGTCTTCTTCTCTGGAAACAGCAATGACACATCCGGTGTCATAATCAAATTTGTCCGTGCCGAACGGAACGTAATAATACTGAAAACCATATTGGTTTACTTCCAAAGATAGTAGCTTGAACCCTTGCCCGACAAGATCAAAAGTAAGAATTTCTTGGATATCGGAAAAATTCATATCGGTCATCAAGGACCATTTTTTCTCAGAGCTGTTTTCGGGGTGCCCATAAAGAAACGTTTCCAGATCCACCAGCAATTCCTCCACGGCAGCAGCGGTATAGACGACTTTCTCCGCTTCAGCGTCCGCGTTTGGATCGGAATCATTTTGATCCGGATCATTTGGAACGGGATTCTCTCGACACGCGCACAGCGACAACAGCATCGCCAAGGTCAAAAAAATCAATAGCGCTTTTTTCATGGTGTTCTCCTTTCTATTATATCCGTCGTTATAGAACGTTACTTTTCTCTCTACCTATATAGACAGCAAAAACGCCAAAATCTTACCGCTTTTTTGAAAAAAGATTATTTTTGTGGGGTTGCACAAAAAGAAGCTGCTCTTTTTGTGGCATTTGTTTTGTTGATTTTCTGTTTTCAGTATACCATACCTTGTTCCATCTGTCAACTTTTTTTCGAAAAAGGCATCATTTGTGGTTGAAATTGCACAAAAAATGTGCTATACTGTAAAAAAGCCAAGCCGCTGCGGCGGAGAAAGGATGCAAACTATGATCAAGATCACATTTATGGGCGCGGGCAGTACCGTATTTTCCAAGAACGTTCTGGGCGATATTATGCTCTGCGACCTCTTTCACGACATTGAGATCGCGCTTTACGACATCGACGGACAGCGTCTGGAGGAGTCGTATCTGCTCATCACCTGCATGAACAACACCATCAACGGCGGTCGCGCTACCGTCCGCAAGTACCTCGGCGTCGAACAACGCAAGGAGGCTCTTCGCGGCGCGGATTTCGTCGTGGATGCCATTCAGGTCGGTCTTTACGACCCCTGCACCATCATCGACTTTGAGGTGCCCAAAAAGTATGGTCTGCGGCAGACCCTCGCCGACACCATGGGCATCGGCGGCATCATGCGCGGCATGCGCACCATCCACGTGCTCAAGGACTTCGCCCGTGATATGGAGGAGGTCTGCCCCAACGCCTGGTTCCTCAACTACACAAACCCCATGGCCATCCTTTCGGGCTATATGCAGCGCTACACAGGCGTCAAGACGGTCGGTCTGTGCCACAGCGTGCAGTACTGCGGCGAGGGGCTTTTGCACAATCTCGGCATGGGCGATAAGGTGGAGGGCTGCCGCACCAAGATCGCAGGTATCAACCACATGGGCTGGCTTTTGGAAATCTTCGATAAGGACGGCAACGACCTCTACCCTGAGATCCGCCGCCGCGCCAAGGAAAAGAACGCCGCCGGTAAACATCATGACATGGTGCGCTACGATTACATTGAAAAGCTGGGCTACTACTGCACCGAGAGCAGCGAGCACAACGCCGAGTACAATCCCTTTTACATCAAGGCAAACCGCGACGATCTGTTCGAAAAGTTCAACATCCCACTCGACGAATACCCCCGCCGCTGCATCAACCAGATCAATCACTGGGCGCGTCAGCGCGACGAGCTGATGAACGGCGGCAACGTCCAGCACAGCCGCACGGGCGAATACGCCTCCTACATCATGGAGGCCATGGTGACGGGCAACCCCTACAAGATCGGCGGCAACGTGCTCAACAACGGCTGTATCTCCAACCTGCCCCGCGAGGCTTGCGTGGAGGTTCCCTGCCTTGTTGATAAGTGCGGCGTCAATCCCACCTACGTCGGCGATCTGCCGCTTCAGCTGGCGGCCATGAACGCCTCCAACATCTATCCCCAGATGCTGACCATCGAGGCGGCGCACACGGGCAAGATCGAATATCTCTACCAGGCAGCCATGATGGATCCCCACACGGGCGCACAGCTCTCCACCGACGAGATCGTTTCCCTTTGCAACGACCTCATCGAAGCACACACGAACGCGGGGTATCCGATTTTTTAAGCAAGTAAAAGCACCCAAAATTCTTGCCGTATAGGAAGAAAGGAAGCAACCACATGGATATTACACAAAATCAAATACAGTACTGTTGTTTGAACGAACAGGAAGTTTACCACAAGTTGTACCAAGAAGCGCAAAACGATGCCTATACGGCATATTGGCGTGGCACACGGTGCTGTACAGAAAAGGATTTCTTTTATGAAGCATCGGCCTCTTTTCAATTTCCATATTATTTCGGTGAGAATTGGCCAGCTTTGGATGAATGCATAACTGATTTGGAATGGATTAAATTTTCGAGAATATTTTTGTTCATTGATAATTTCGATAAAATGTTCCGGGGAAATACATCAACACAGCAACTGTTAATTAAACATTTGGAAATGTGGATTAACGAATGGAAAACGCAAAATGTTGTTTTCGAAGTGTGGGTAAATCGAAGCGGTAAATAATGAAGAGTACAAAAAACAAATCGAACAAGAATCGTTAACTTTCTCTCAAAGAATTCGACCTCATCGAAGCGCATACCAAAACGGGGTATCCGATTTTCTGAAAATGCATATAAAAAGAACCGCATCGCCGATGCGGTTCTTTTTTGTGCAATCAATGATTGCGAGACAGAAGTCTGCCCTCCAGATAAGTCTTGTACGTGTCGTCGCTCATCAGATTCTCGTTGTTGACGATGGGATACTCGATGATACCCGCACCGCCCTCGCGCGCGACCGAGAGCAGAATGTTTTCCGTGCCCTCAAGGAAGTTGACGCTGGGCTTGGTGATGACCGAATTGAACACGCCGCGAGCCTCGTATGCGACCTCTTTTCCGCAGGGGTGGTACCACATGATGTAGGATTTATCAATGATATCCTTATAGCCGTCGCCGATGGAAAAGGCGGTGCAGAACTGGTCGCTGTAGCAGACGTCGAAATAGTTGTCATGCCCTTCGCTCTCAAACGCCACGCTGGTCAGAAAATTCTCGACCGTCTCGTTCTCGCCGTCGTAGATATAAAGGGGGTGAATGTCGCGCATGATATTGCCGCCGCTGTGAGCGCAAACACCCTTGTGACAGCCGGCGATGCGCATATGAGAGAGCGTGTTATCATGTCCCTCCATCAAAACGCCGATGGAGTCGGCCGCGTTGTTGCCCGAAATGTTGACGTTATGGACGTCGGAGTCGGAGGAGCGATTGTTGACACCCCACTTAATGTGAATACCGATCTTGGTGTTTTTGATGGATACGTGGTGGATGCAGGTCTCGCGTCCGCTGTCAATGGAAATGCCGTTGGCTTTGCCGTTTCCGTCAATGATACCGCCTACAAAGTAGTAGTTACTGCCGGGCATGGTAATATTGTTAAAGGGCTCTGCCGCGCCAAGACGGATCAGGGCTTCCGTATCGCTCCAGTCATCTGATGCGCGGAGCACCGCAAAGGGCGACAGCTCCAGCGACACGCTGTGCTTGGGGTTGGCGGGCGTCAGGACGGGCTTGCCGAGGATATATTCTCCGTCGGGAAAATAGATCGTGCGGTTGGGATGGTTCAGGATCAACGCTTGAAGTTCGTCCGATACGTCCTTGCCCGTGTTGGTCTCGATATAGTCTGTAACGACTACGTAATGCTTCTCATTGCTCATTGAAATACTCCTATTGTGTGAAAATTTATCCGTCATTATTTTTCAAGCGGCAGACCGACGTAAACGCTGTCGGTGTTGCCGGCCCCCATGTCAATGACCGTGTCACCCGGGCGTGCCAGCTTACAAAGCGCATCGGCAACCAGCGCCATGTCCTCACAGCCCAGCGCCACGGTGTTGCCTGCTTTTTCGTTGACAGCCGCCGCCAGCTT
>JAZLDE010000069.1:0-3488 GCA_045614625.1 Eubacteriales bacterium | reverse complement strand
GCATCAAATTTCCAATACCCAAGCATCGGACACGTCATGCGAAAAAAATACCCGTGTCGCGGTCAATCGCCTCGACGCTTCGCTTACTCTCGGCTCTGCCCGCTCACGCTTTGGGCTCCACCCTTTGCCCACTCGCCGTCGCGTGTCGCGGTCGATCGCCTCGACGCTTCGCTTACACTCGGCTCTGCCCGCTCGCGCTTTGGGCTCCACCGCAAAAGAAAAACGATAATCAATCGTTTTTCTTTTGCTAACCCACTCCCTCCGCCGCCTGCGGCGGCCGGAGGGAGTGATGGGAACAAATCCCGCTTCGCGAGCAAAAAAAGAAAAACAACCCGATGGGGCTAACAAATTAGCGGAGAAATAATCAAATACCAATGCTTTCAAATAGTAATTGCCGCAGGCGCGGGCGATCACTGATCGCCCCTACAAGTGTCTGGCTGTGGTTTTAATACGTAAAACCCAAACAAAAACATCCGTAGGGGCGAGAATTTCGGCATAGCCGAAATATGTGATCGCCCGCACCTACAGCAACTATCTATAAAGGCAATCAAGGACTGCATCCAAGTGATACAGTCCTTGATTTTTGCGAAATTCACCGCTTATTTTGCAGCCCGATTGGGTTGGTTTTCTTTTTTTGGTTGCAAAGGTGGGATTTGAACCACACGACCTCCGGGTTATGAGCTGATTTGGGCAAGTTGTGAGGCTGCGTTATATATCCCGCTAATAAAATGAGCACTCCCTCAAGGGTTATCATCATTCTAGCCTCTGTAAGAAGCCCCCTTGTTCGAGAACATATTCCTTTCAGGCAGAGCCTCTATGACAGCACACATGCATAACTACCAATCTTTTGATTTTGGATCAAGCACTGGCCGTCGGGCAGCACGACCTCACAGGTCATATCAGCACCGTCGGGCAACGTAACCTCCAAAAGCAGTTCTGCATCCTTTTTCTCCCACGAAACGGTGACAGGGCCATAGGGTGTAGGCACAGTGCCCTTTGCCCAAGAAAGGTCGTAGGCATTGATACAGGGCTTTACGCGCACCGATCTGTATCCGTTGTCCGTGGGATATACACCCAGAACCATGGACGAAAACTCATAGATAGGCGCGCTACTCCAGCCGTGACACTCGCTTCTGGGATCATCGGGATTTTCGCACCAGGTGGTGCAATGCAGATCCAGCATTTTCTCCCAGCCCTGCAGCTGACGCTTGGCGTACTTGTCATAGCGTCCTGCAAGCTCCAGCGCGCGGAACATATAGTGACTCATGGAAAACGTACATGTTGCCACGGGAACGTGAGAGTCAAATGTACGGTCGATCAGCTCTCCCGCCTCTTCTCCCTGCACCGCTCCCGACAAAATAGCCCAAAGCGTGGTGTGTTGCGAAAATTCACGCACACTCGGTTTGTTGCGGTAAAGTCCCGCTTTGCAGTCGTAGCAATGCTCGTAAGCAGCTCTGATCGCAGCCTCGGCTCGACTTTTGTAGTCCTCTGCCGTGCCGTTTCTGCCCAATATCCCGCACAGCTCGGCACAAGTCTTGAGAGCAGCGGCATACATTAAGGTAGACACGGTGATAGGCTCATCCACCTCTCTTGCGGGAACGCCACCGTCCCAGCCGGGCACCCAGTCCACAAAATGCCAGTACGGTGTTTGTCCAACCAACCCGTTTGGCAGCACGTAGGACTCAAAGCCGTCCAACGCGCGGTGCGCCGTACCGATCAGCCTGCGCAAAAGCTTGATGATTTCGGTTGATTCTCCGCAATAGCGCACGTAGTCGCGAAGCATAAATATCCAAAATAGCGTGAAATTGGGAATGATCTGCGTTTTTACCGAGGGGTAGTTAGCCTGCAACAGACCGTCCGGCATTTGCGAATGCGCAAAATCGGTCAGAGATTTGATAGGCATGCGGTCATCGGCACTCATGCGCAAGGTAAACAACATTTCAAGCGCGCTATCCATATCGTATTGCTGCTGCTCATAGTACGGGCAATCCACGTACATCTCGTGCATGCAGCACAGTACGGTATGGCGGCTGATCTCCCACATTTTGTTATACCGCTCGTCAGAGCATGCAAACTGCCCCGCAGCATCAAGCGGATAATGATAAAAGGCATAATCAAAAGCAACGACATTGAAATTCGGGTCGTCACACTCCACTCTTACAAAGCGGAAGGAGCGATACCAAAAAGGGGCAAACTCTTGCTCTTGTCCGGTTGCGACGACGGTATCATAGCAGCCATACAGAAAAGCCGTGGGTTGATCGTACGCGTCACGCGCGCCCTTGAAGTGCTTGCCATTCTCGTCGGTCTGCCTGTAACACTCGGCGTACATCAAGCGAACCTTGCTTCCCTTTCTCGCCTTAAAACGGAAGCTGAGCTTAGCGGTGGTATATGCACCCGCATCGTATTCGACAAAGCCATCTCCACGTCTGACGGCTTGCATAAGCGTATACGGCTCGGTCTGCATAGCGGGCAGCGTGCGGGGCTTCATCACGTAAGGCTCATTGATCCCGTCGCCGCCAAAGCAGCCGCGTTCCAAATTTGGCTTATGTCCGATTTTGAGAGAGATGGGGGTGCGGACGCTATCCCCCGACCAATGCTCGTACGGAGGGATCGAAATATAGCAATCGGTGCCATGCTCCAAGCAGCACGCGTCCTCGCGCTCGCAGATCCAGCTTGCATCCGTTCCGATCGGAACGGATGCATTGTCGCTGACCAGCGTGCCGTCTAACCAGAATGCGGGCGCGGACTTGCGGAAGGTGGAGATAAAGTAGCCCTCTGTGACGTACATGACCTTGGCTGTCAGAACGTTGCTCCCTTCGGTCAGATAGGAGGTCAGATCCTCGGTCTCATAATACGTTTGATAGGCAGATCCCTGACAGGGGCCTTCCATGACAAGATGCCCGTTGAGATACAAGGCATAGCGCGTATCCCCACAGGCGCGCACCGAAAGCGATGCAACGGCAGGTGCATCAAACTCCTTGGTAAAATAATAGAATTTGGGGGTTGTGGGGCGGTCGTCCGCCATGATCCAAAGACTCATTTTTTGTCCTTTCTTCAGAACGTAACCGTCAGCGTCTGTCCGGCGCAAATGTGCACACATTTGAACGCTGTCAGAGTTTTGTGCGGCATGTAGTCAAATTTCAATACGGAATAGTCGGTGTCGTATTCGCCTTTGTTATGCAGCTCGACCGTGTTTTCATCCATCCACGTTTCCCGGATATCCGAATAGGTCAAGCCGTGTCCAAACTCATACACGCATTTGCCGCCAAAGAACTTATAGGTGCGGTTTTGCATGCTGTAATCCTCAAACGAGGGCAGATCGTCCACCGATCTGTAAAAGCTGACAGGCAGCCTTGCGCTGGGAGATACCTTGCCAAACAGAATATCGGCAAGTGCGTTGCCGCCCTCAGCCCCCGGATAGAAGCATTGCAGCACGGCATTGCAGCGCTGATCCTCGCGCTCAAGGTTGGTGCAGCTGCCGCTGACGT
>JAZLDE010000068.1:0-26295 GCA_045614625.1 Eubacteriales bacterium | reverse complement strand
CAGACTTCAAAATCTGTCGGGGTTATCTTTTTGCTTTCTGCGTATCAAATTTGTTTATCCGTAGGGGCGACCATATCCGAGCAAGCTCGGCGATCGCCCGCGGGCGTTCGATGAACGCCCCTACAAAACAATATCAAACTTCCTTATGAGAACCAGCCTTTTCGTCGCCTTTTCTTATGCTTAAACGAAAAAGGGGACTTGAAAAAGTCCCCTGCGTGGCGTTACAGATACGCCTTCATGCGTTCGATGTTCTGTTCCTCAAAGCCGACGATATCGCGCGAGAGCGAGAGCGCGCGCTCACAGGCGCTGGTGTTTTCAAACTCGCGCATGAGCTTGATGGTGTCGTTCATATTCATGGTCGAGCCCTGAATAACCATATCGGCCAGGTGGCTGACGGACGCATCCATCAGCGTGCTCATGGTCGTGCCGACCTTGGCGCTCATTTTATTCCACAGCGTATCCTGCTCGGCACTCTCACCCTCCTCGCGCAACAGATCGTTGATCTGATTGGCGTACTTTTCATAGCCGTCAAGCTGTAAGGTCAGATCCCCCTTGAAGGCGGCGTCCTCCTCCTTGATTTTGGGGAGCAGGGAGACGATCGAATCGCTGCCCATTTTGAGATTTTTGTAAAGCCGCTGCAGCAGCTCTGCCGTGGCGGTCTTCATGGTAGCAGAAGACATGATATATCCTTTTCCCGCGGATGACCGCGCTTGTTATATAAATTGAACGGGTACTGCCCGTTACGCGTAGTATGTGCAGTACCCGTTATTTTATGCAATTTTTGATTATTTGCGACCGTCGCGGATCTTTTGTGCCCGCACGTCGGTGCCGAGGAACAAGAGGATGCGGTATTCGCCAAACAGACGGCTGGTGATGCGATCCCAATAGCGGCGGCGCAGCTCCTCCTGCATCAGATTGGTATTGATAATGGTCGGGCGGCGCAGGTTCAGACGAGTGTTGATGACGTTGAACAGGCTCGACACGGTGAACTGATTGGCCACTTCGGTGCCCAGATCGTCAATGATAAGCAGGTCGACGTTGTAGTAGCGGTTGAGGTCACTCTCTTCGGTCAATCCCGTGCTGTTGCCGAATCTCTCAGCCTCAAAGGCTGCGACCATGCCGACAGCCGTCGTGTACAGCACGTCGTGACCGCCGTCCAGCACTGTCTTTGCCACGGCGGTGGACAGATGCGTCTTGCCCAGCCCCGTGCCGCCGACAAGCAACAGATTTTCGCTTGCGGGGCGCGTGGCATCGCCCAGTGTGAAGTTCTCTGCCCAGTCTCGCAGCATGCGGACAACCGCACTCATGGTACGATAGGTTCGCTCGTCGCTTCTGAAGTAGTCGAGCGAATAATTCTCAAAGCTTTGCTCGCGCAAGAGATTGCCAAGACCCGATGTTTCATAGCCTGCCATGCGCAGCTTTTGCTGCATGCAACGGCACATGCGGCCGCTGTCGAGAAATCCCGTGTCGCTGCAGATGGGACACTCGTAGCGCAGCTCAGTGTAATCGGCGGGGAAGCCTGCTGCGAGCAGAAGTGCGGCGCGGCGCTTGAGCAGCACTTCGTTCTTTTGACGCAGCGATGCGATCGCACTCTCGCGAGCGGCGCTGTCGTCGGCATGCTCGAGCGACGCGTGCATGATCTCAAGACCGACCTGCGAGAGCTCGCGGTGAATGGTCAGCACCTCGGGAATGAGCAGCTCGACCTCGCGGCGGCGACGCTCGGCGTCCTCGCGGGCGTTTAAGTATTTGCTTTCGTATTCCTGACGAATACGGCGGTAATTTTGCTGATTGTAAGGCATTGTGACCTCCTACAACGTAGATCTAATAGAATGGAGCGAGTGGGAAGGGGCCCACGAGCTTGCGGGAGCTATTGTGTGGGCGAACGAGAAGTCTTTCTCTTTTTTTCCTCCTACTTTCCATGTAAAGTTTTTGAGGATTCATAAGGAACTTTTTTCAAAAAGTTCCTTGAGCGGGCGCGGGACAGCGCCCTGCTTGCTGAAAGCGTATTCGCCTTTGTGGAGCGAGTGGGAAGGGTCCCACGAGCTTGCGGGAGCTATTGTGCGGGCGAACGAGAAGTCTTTCTCTTTTTGCCCTCCTACTTTCCATGTAAAGTTTTTGAGGATTCTTAAGGAACTTTTTTCAAAAAGTTCCTTGAGCGGGTGCAGGGCGGCGCCCTGCATTCCTTTTCCCTCTCTTATTTCTTTCCAGGATCGTAATCGTCGCCAAAGCTACGTTTGAGCGCGGCGTCGAAAAAGTCATCGGTATCGAAGCTGTTGCCGGGGGCGGCTTGGGTGTGTCCTGCCGCGGCGCGTGCCTGCTCGGCGGCGTCGATCTCGGCGAGTGTATGCAAATTGGCGGCTGCCCAGCGTTCCAAAATGGAATTGGTGTAGGGAATGGAGGACTTGCCGATGGCGTCAACGGTGATTTCGTACGCGCGAGTGATGACGTCCATGCCGTAGTGATAGGTAAACAGCCAGGTGTCGATCAGCTTGCGCTCCTTGGTCGTCAGCGCGCGGCTGTTCATGCCGAACAGCGTTCTGATCTTGCCCTCGACCTCCTCCATCTCTTCCTTTTTCTTTAAGCATTCCTGAAGAGCAGTGGGGGTGGTGATGCCGTCGTCATATAGCGAAAAGGCCGTTTTCTCTACGTAACGAACGCTCTTTTTGCCGATCTTGGCGCAATGAGCAAGCAGGAGCAGTAAGTACTCACCGTCGACGTTCAAATAGTCCACAATGCCAAGCAGAATGCTTGTTTCGTGCGTGCTGAATACCTTGCCGAATACGCGGGTGCATTCGTCGATCAGCGCAGCCAGCTCGCGGCGGCTCTCCAACAGCGCGACCAGCTCCTCGGTCGTGTAGCGGGGGAGCGAAGCGGGGGCGGGGGTGATGGCTGCTGCCGAGTCGAGCGTCCTGACGGTGGGCTCACTGGAGGTCTCTTCCTTGGGCGGCTCGACGGTCTTTTTGCGATCGGACGCACCTTCGCTCAGAAGCTCTGCGCCCTGCCAGTAGGACAGCGCCTTTTCGACTGTCAGTACGTCACAGCCCGTCAGGTCGGCGATCTTCTCTTTGGAAAGATTGTTCCCCGTCGCTACGCAGACAAGTACCTTGAGTACGTCGCCGTCAACGTTCTTTAATTTTGGTAGCACGGCCTCAGGCAGATTGATTACGCCGTCACCGTAATGTAACTTGTATTTCATGCAGGAGCGTCTCCTTGGGTGTCAGTCTTGCTGCTCGTCCGCATCCTTGCGGTCGGCGCACAGCTTATAGTTGAGCGTCATGAGCGAGTCGCCCAGATGGACGTTCTCGACGATGATGTTATTATCGGGAAGCTCGATGCCGGTGAAGTTCCAAAGGCCGCGTACATTCAGACGGATCAACTCGTTGGCTACGTCAAGCGCGACGGGCTTGGGAACGGTTAAAACGGCAAAATCCACGTGATGCTGCTCGCAAAAATCCTGCAACGTGTCCATGTGCAAAACGGACAGCGAGCCAAAGGACTTGCCGATCAGATCAGGGGAAATATCGAACAGTCCAATAATGTCCACGCCTCGCTTTTCAAACATGGAGGAGCGGACCAAAGCGCGACCGAGGTCGCCAATGCCGATAACGATGGCATTCAGTCCTGCGCCAACGCCCAGGATTTCGCAGATCTTGGCGTACAGGTAGTTGACGTTGTAGCCGTAGCCCTGCTGACCGAAGCCGCCAAAGCAGTTGAGATCCTGGCGGATCTGGGAGGCGGTGACGTTCATCAGTGTGGACAGCTCACCCGAGCTGATGCGCATTTTACCCTCGCGCAGCAATTCGCGCAGGTAGCGGAAATAACGGGGAAGACGCTTGATAACGGCGGGGGATACGTTGGGGCGATCGATGCCCTCGAGATGGGAATCGGCAACGTTAATATCTTCCGCGTTGTTTGGCATATTGATCGTGTCGTGATTCATATTAAAACTCCTGTTTTGCACCCTTTTTGGGTGGTTTTAGAGGGTATTTTTAAAAGTGGCTGTGGAAAAGCATGGCGATTGATCGGTTTTCCACAAGGGCTTTTTGCCTCGTCAAGGCCTAAAAACGTCGAGTTTTCCACAGATGAGATGGAAAGCGGAACAAAAATTGACATTTTTCGCCAAAAACGGAGAAATCGTGGCTTGATTTGTTGAAAAACGTCCGTTTCTGTTGAAAACCTGAAAAACAACGTTATTCGCCTGCCATCACGTCGCATGCGCTGGCGTTGAGCGAGGTGTCAGCCAGCCGTCCGGCCATGAACTCAAAATAGCCTGCGGCGGCGACCATGGCACCGTTGTCACCGCACAAATGCAGCGGTGGCGCGATCAGCTTGACGCCGCGCTTGTCGCACAGACGACCAAGGGCAGCGCGCAGATGCGAGTTGGCTGCAACACCGCCTGCCATGACGAGCGTCTTCTCGCCCGTCCGGGCAAGTGCCTGATCTACCTTTTTTTCGATCGCACGCACGATGGTTGCGGTGTAAGAGGCGGCAAGATCGGCGCGGTTGATGGTCTCACCACGCTGGGATGCCGAATTGATCAGATTGAGGGCGGCCGTTTTTAAGCCGCTGAATGAAAAGGCGAGCTCGTCGCCTGCCAGCGCGGGCGAGGGCAGGGAAAAGGCTTTGGCATCTCCCTCGTAGGCCAGCTTGTCCAGCGCGGCACCACCGGGATAGGGCAGGCCGATGACGCGTCCGATCTTGTCGAACGCCTCACCTGCCGCGTCATCACGCGTCGCGCCGATCTCCTCGAAGGTGATTTCGTCGCGTACGCGATAGAGCGAGGTGTGGCCGCCCGATACGACCAGTGCAAGGTAGGGCGGGCGCAGGGTGGTCTCGGACAGATATGCGGCCGCTACGTGCGCGTGAATGTGATTGACGGACACGAGCGGAATACCGTGCGAGAAGGCCAGGGACTTGGCAAAGTTAACGCCGACAAGCAACGCGCCGATGAGCCCCGGGTGGGTGGTTACGGCGACTGCGCCGATGTCGGATAGCGACAGCTTGGCCGTCTCCAACGCCTCGTAGGTGATGCGGCTGACCGCCTCAACGTGAGCGCGGCTGGCAATCTCGGGAACGACGCCGCCGTACAGACGGTGGGTGTCTATTTGGGATGCGACGATGTTGGCGCAGATCTCTCGCGAGGTCTCGTCCATGCGGACGATGGCGGCCGAGGTCTCGTCGCAGGAGCTTTCAATTCCTAAAACGTACATAATGAGTGATTGTCCTTTTTTACTTTGTGTCGGTCGGGAGCGTAGCTTTCATAAGCAACGCGTCCTCGGTAGGGTGACGGTAAAAATTCTTCCTTGTTGCGATTGTGGTAAAGCCGAGGGCTTCGTACAGCGCGATTGCCGGGGTGTTGGAGAGTCGAACCTCCAGATAGATCTCGGCAAGGCCAAGGGCGATCCCCTCCTGCATAAGGGTGTGAACCACGGCGCGTCCCAGCCCTTGGCGACGGGCGCGAGGGTGGGTGGCGACGTTGGTGATCGAGCCCTCGTCGGCGGCGTAGGTCATACCGACGTAGGCTAAGACCGTTTCATCCTCGTCCAGCGCGACGTAGCCTATGCCGTGCTCACGGCACAAAACCTCAAGCGAACTCTCGCTCCAGGGCTCAGCGGGAAAGCACAGCTGCTCCAGCTCAGCCACGCCGCTCAAATGCTCGCACGTCAGGCGCACGATGCGGCTCACGGCGTGATCTCCTCGCCTGCCAGCAGGCGGAAAATACGGTCGTCGGTGGCGACGCATCGGCGGCTGTAGCGATCGTAGAGGAAATAGCGACCGAAATTGACCTCAACCTCCTCGCCTGCTTCGTTTACGACCACATCGTAAATGTCCTCGTCATAGGCCAGCAGTTTGATGGCAAAATAAAGACCGGGGGCATCCTCGCTCTCAAAGCGAAGGGTGTAATTTTCGTCAGGGGTCAGGTGGGAAGGGTAGCGGATGGCAACGCCGTCACGCCAAGCGGTCTGGGTGTCTGCAATGATGGAGGCGTGCGTTTCATCCTCGGGGGTGAGCGTCTCGTTGGAAACGATGATGGCGGCATCGGTGCATACCTTGAGCGAGGAGATCTTCCATTCGTTAAAAAGGATGGGTTCGACGTCCTTGCTGTGATACACGCCACCGTACTCGGTGCACAAATATTCCATAGGGGGGAGCCCGTCGATGCGGTAGAGGATATTGGTCACACCCGCAAGATTGATCTTGCCGTACTCACTGCCGCGAACGATGGGCTCGTAGGAGGCGGGAAGGGCGGTGTAGGTGGTGTCCGTCCATTTGTCAAAATATTCGCCGCTGTTCGAGGTCATGGTGTGAAGGGCCTTGCCGCAGGAAGCGAACAACAGCGCGCCGATTAGCAAGACAATAACGGCAAGCGTGCGACGCGTAGCGCGAGAGGTAGATTGAAGCTGCATATGAATCCTTTCATGCCGCGATTGGCGGCGCTTTGGTTGGCTCAATAGCCGAATTTCCCGCTCAAGGAATCGTCGTCGTCGATCCAGTCCTGAACGTTGACCACGTGAAAATCGTCCTTGGTATCACGGAAGATGACGGTGGTGATGCCCGCATTGATGACCATACGCTTGCACATCATGCAAGAGCAGATGTTGCCGATGATATTGCCGTCGGCGGGATCGACGCAGGTCTGATACAGCGTCGCACCCAGCATCTGGTCACGGGGGGCGGCGATAATGGCATTGGCCTCGGCGTGTACCGAGCGACACATCTCATAGCGCTCGCCGCGGGGGATCTGCAGCTTTTCGCGCATGCAGAAATTCAGATCGGTGCAATTCTGACGACCGCGGGGGGCACCGTTGTAGCCCGTTGCGATGATCACGTCGTCTTTTACGATGATGGCACCGTACTTTTTGCGCATACAAGTGCTACGCTCGGCGACCGTCTGCGCAATATCAAGATAATAATTGTGTTTGGAAACTCGTTGCATGGTGGGCTCCCTTCGTTAAAAACAAATTTGCCGACAGATAGATAGTATAATTATAATATATAAAATAGCCAAAATCAAGAGGCTTTGAACATTTTTTTGTCGAAGAAAAAAAGCAGAGGAGACCGCAGCGATCTCCTCTGTGCTTATGTGAACGCATCACGCGTCCTTGGCTAGCTTTTTTTCAAGCTGGACGATGTCGTCGAGCAACGCGGAAATGTCAGCGAGCTTGGCGGCAAAACGAACGTCGACCTCGCTCGTGTCGGAATCGGGTTCGGCGTTTGCCTGCTCGTATGCCAGCTTACCCAGCGCCAGATATGCGTCTTCAAGATCTGCCTTCTTAGCCGAGATCTTCAGGCGGATGGCAGCGGCCTCGGTCAGTTCCTCTGCCTTGCGTCCTGCCTTTTTAGCAAAGCCACCGACGCTTTTGCAAATATCATTCCAAGTAGATTCAGCCATGTCTTACCTCCGTTTTTGCCCGTTGTGACGGGAAATTTCGTTCTCTCTGTATTTATTATAGCGGTCCGTGCTTCAACTGTCAAGTATTTGCATAAAAAAGTTTTTTTGCGGTATGCTATACACAAAAAAGATGCGAGGATATTGTTATGAATATGGATAAACAAACCTACAAGCGTTTTGCCGACGCCCACGCGCCGCGCTCGCCTCTGGTAAAGGACTGCGTGCACGCCTTTTTGATCGGGGGGCTCATTTGCACTATTGCTCAAGGCTTGACGACGCTGTATGCTTTCTTGGGATTACCAAAAGAGGACGCAGGTACGCTGACCTCGGTCACGCTTGTGTTTGTCGCCGCGCTGCTCACAGGCTTTGGCTGCTTCGTCAAGATCGCCAAGTTCGCGGGGGCGGGGACGCTCGTGCCCATTACGGGCTTTGCCAACTCGGTCGTCTCGCCCGCCATCGACTGCAAGGCCGAGGGCTGGGTGCTGGGTGTAGGCGCCAAGATTTTCACCGTCGCAGGACCTGTTCTGCTGTACGGCACACTGGCGGGTGCGGTGTGGGGTGTGATTTATTGGGCTATATCGCTGTTTTGAAGAAAAGAGGGCTTCGGTTGGCCCTCCTTTCTTTTATTGAAATATTATGATTATTTCGCGGTTGCTTTTGCCGCCTCAAGCGCGTCCTCTACGTTGCTTACTGCAGCAAATATGACGTACTTGCCAAGGATGACGATGCGGGCGTTTTCAACGACAGCCTGCTGCTCGGTGTCGCGATATTGCCGCCGCAGGGCGTCCAAGCGCTGCAATAGCAGCTTGGCAACAAGGTCGGTGTCCGAGCGGCTGACACAGCGAAAGACCATGAGCTCGCAGGGCTCTGCGAGGATCGAAAAAAACATCGCACCACTATCCACAATCTCTTGTGATAGCTCGGGAATTTCGCTGTTTTCTTTACTTTCACAGCAGCCAAATACGGCTGATAACAGGGAATCGTCCGCGATGCGCCAAGAGGGAGGCGACGTGTTATTCGGCACAAGCGTTCCCGATGTAATGTCGTTTGGCAGTACGTAGACATCACCTGCGGGAAGGGCGGATCCCACGGCGGAAATCATGGAAGATAGGACGTCGTATGCGCTCGCTTTTGGTCGGCTCGTGCAACCGATACAGCTTGAAAACAGCAACGAAACCGCAGTGAAAACAGCGAATGATTTTATAAAAATATTATTTATCGATCTTTTTCGAATCATGGGTTTGAAAAGAAAAAACAAGCGGCATCACCTCGAAACAGTGTATGCGTCACGGCGGTGCCGTATGACACTAAGGGCAAAATAACCAACAAACGGGCAAAAAAACGGGCGATATGCCCCGAGATTTGTGCATGATTTTGCCGCTGCACGCATTGACTTTTTTGCAAAATTATAGTATAATGTAAAAGACTAGAGTTATATGCTCGGAAATTGTGTCCGCTGGGCGCGATTTCCTTTACTGATACGCGCGCGTACGCGTGAGCGTTCGTGCGAGGACTACAAGAGAAAGGAACTGTTCACCATGAAAAGATCCAAGAGATTTGAGGCATTGGATGCCCGTCCCGTCAACCTGGACGGCTACATCAGCGAATGGCCCGAAATGGGCTTTATCGCCATGCACAGCCCCTATGATCCCAAGCCCTCCATCAAGATCAGCGGCGGCAAGATCATCGAGCTTGACGGCAAGGCAAGAAAGGATTTCGACTTTATCGATACCTTCATCGCCGACCACGCCATCAATATCCAGCGCGCTCCCGTTTCCATGTCCATTCCTTCGCTGGAGATCGCGAGAAAGATCGTCGATATCCACGTGCCGAGAAAAGAGATTTTGAAGATTTGCTCGGGCATCTCGCCCGCTAAGATGGCCGAGGTCATCGGACACCTCAACGTCGTTGAGCTGATGATGGGCATGCAGAAGATGCGCGCCCGTCTGCGTCCGTTTAACCAGGCACATATCACTAACCTTAAGGACGATCCCGTTCAGCTGGCTGCAGACGCGGCCGAGGGCGCACTTCGCGGCTTTGCCGAAGAGGAAACGACTATGGGTATCGCCCGCTACGCTCCGTTCTCCGCCATGGCCATTTTGATCGGCTCGCAGGCAGGACGCCCCGGCGTTCTGACCCAGTGCTCCTCCGAGGAGGCGACCGAGCTGGATCTGGGTATTCGCGGTTTGACGACCTACGCTGAAACCGTTTCCGTTTACGGCACCGAAAAGGTATTCGTCGACGGTGACGATACGCCCTATTCCAAGGCGTTCCTCAATTCCGCCTATGCATCGCGCGGCCTTAAGGTCCGCTTCACGTCGGGTGCGGGCTCTGAGGTGCTCATGGGATATAGCGAAAAGAAATCCATGCTGTATCTGGAGTGCCGTTGCCTGTACGTGACCAAGGGCGCGGGCTCGCAGGGAACCCAAAACGGTGCAATCAGTTGTATCGCCGTTCCCGCGTCGGTTCCTGCCGGTATTCGCGAGGTGCTGGGTGAGAACCTGGTGGCGACCCTCTTGGGCCTGGAGTGCGCTTCGGGTAACGACCAGAGCTTTTCCAACTCGCCTGCCCGCCGTACCACGAGAACTCTTCTCGAGCTCATGCCCGGTACCGACTTCATCTTCTCGGGCTATGCGGCCGAGCCTAACTATGATAACATGTTCGCCGGCTCCAACTTCGATGCCGAGGACTTTGACGATTACAACGTACTGCAGCGCGACCTGCAGGTGGACGGCGGTCTTCGTCCTGTGCTTGAGGAGGATGTCATCGCGGTGCGCCGCAAGGCTGCCAAGGCCGTGCAGTCGGTCTTCCGTTATCTGGGACTGACCGAGATCACGGACGAGCAGGTCGAGGCTGTCGTATACGCGCACGGCTCCAAGGACACCTTGAACCGCGACGTTCCTGCCGATCTGATCGCCTGCGAGGATATGCTCAAGAGAGGCATCACGGGCATTGACGTCTGCCGTGCACTGGCCGAAACGGGTCACGAGGACATCGCACAGCGCGTTCTCAACATGCTCAAGCAGCGCGTGGTCGGTGACTATATGCAGACCTCGGCCGTGCTGGACGAGAATTACCGCGTGCTCAGTGCTATCAACACCCCCAACACCTACATGGGCCCCGGCACGGGCTATCGTCTTGACGGCGAGCGCTGGGAGGAAATCAAGGACATTCCTCACCAGATCGACCCGCATAATCTTTGATTTTGACACATACCACCAATACGAAAACGGAGGATTTTACATATGCAACTCACTGAAGATATTCGCAAGAAAATAACCGAGGCCGTCATTCGTGAATCGGCTCAGCTGGACGGTATCCGTCCCGAGGAAATGCTCAATTCTGTTGTAGGCTATCTGGAGGGCGCAGAGCCCCGTAAGGAGTGCACCACCGCCAAGATGATGGGCCACCGCGGCGTTCGCGTGGACGAGGAGATCGTCCGCCGCATCGCTATCGCCGTCGTTAAGGAGGCAGAGCAGCTCGAGGGCGTGGATCCCGAGGAAATGCTGCAGAAAGTCGTAGGATCTTTGCAGGGTGAGTCTATCACCGAGGTCGCTCCCGTGTCCAATGAGAGTCTCTTGTTCACCGGTCGCGGTGTCGTGCTGGAGGATGAGATCTGCAAGAAAATCTCCGAGGCCGTGATCAAGGAGGCCGCACAGCTCGAGGGCGTTGTCCCCGGTGAAGCCATTGAAAAGGTGCTGACAGCGCTTCGCGCTCAGCCCGCCCGCGAGGTCGCATCCTCTGCTGCTGTTCGCGAGATGGCAACTGCTTGTCCTGTAGCTGCGGCTAAAAAATCGTCCGCTCGTCCCGCCTCCATGGCAGGTACTGAACGCATCAATCCCACCAAAACGTCTTATCACGGCTACCCCATCGCCGAAAAGGGAACTGATCCCAAGGAGGTCGTTATCGGTGTAGGCCCCGGTTTCCAAAAGGAGATCCAGGCGACCATTTGCGGTATTCCGCTCTCCGAGGTCATCCGCGAGGTTAAGGCAGGCGTTGAGGAAGAAGGCATGGTGCCCCGCGTCGTTAAGGTGCTGAAGACCAGCGACGTTTGCTTCATGGGCCTTGAGGCTGCAAAGATCTCGGGCTCCGGTATCGGCATTGGTTTGCAGTCCAAGGGTACGGCCGTCATTCACCAGAAGGACCTGTATCCGCTGTCCAATCTGGAGCTGTTCCCTCAGGCACCGCTGATGAACCTGGAAACCTACCGCAAGATCGGTCAGAACGCGGCCAAGTACGCCAAGGGCGAGCAGGTCACCCCCATCTCTTCGGTCAACGATCCCATGTGCCGCGCCAAGTATCAGGTTAAGGCGGCTATCATGCACATCGCCGAGACCGAGCAGGTCGATCCCAACTACCCCATCATCGCATGGAGCGATCGCTGATCGTTTGTCACAGGAAAGGAAGCTACTACCATGAAATATCCGCTTGGCGAATACGAACGCGAGAAAATTACGTCCAAGACCGGCAAAAAGCTCGACGATATCAACCTTGAGGAGATCAAAAAGGGCAACATTACCGGCGAGGACATCAAGATATCCAAGGAAATGCTGCGCAAGCAGGGACAGGTGGCAATGGAGGCGGACAATCCTCCCATGGCCCGCAACTTCGAACGCGCGGCAGAGCTGGTCGACGTACCCGATGAGGTCATTTTGAAGATGTATAACATGCTTCGTCCCAATCGCGCGACCAAGGCAGAGCTGTTGGCCATGGCCGATGAGCTGAATAAAAAATACAATGCAAAAACTTGTGCGAAACTGGTGCTGGAAGCAGCCGAGGTTTACGAAAAGAGAGGAATATTGCTTTGAAACTGATCGCAGGGGTGGATATCGGTAATTCCACCACCGAGGTGTGCATCGGTACACGGGATGCGAGTGGCTCCACTCGATTCCTTGGCGGCGCGATGCGACCGACGACAGGCACCAAGGGTACGCTTTCCAACGTACACGGTGTCAAGGCGGCGCTCGTGGCGGCGGTGAGTGAGGCAGGATATCAGCTGTCTGATCTGTCTCTTATCCGTATCAACGAGGCAGCTCCCGTTATCGGCGACACAGCGATGGAAACCATTACCGAGACCATCATTACCGAATCTTCTATGATCGGGCACAATCCCGCAACCCCCGCAGGCGCAGGTCAGGCGGTGGGTGAGCTCATCTCGCTTGCGCGGCTGGATATGGCGCGCGAGGGAGTGGCGTATATCGTCACAGTGCCAAGATCTTATACGTATGAAACGGTCTCCCAGCGCATCAATCGGGCCGCCGCGCGGTATGACATCAAGGGTGTCATTATGCAGGCGGACGAGGCGGTGTTGGTCGAGAACCGTCTAAATAAGAAAATACCTATCATCGACGAGGTTCGCTATATCGAACGGCTGCCCGAGGGGAAGCTTGCCGCCATTGAGGTGGCGCTGCCCGGTCAGTCGGTGCGTATGCTGAGCAACCCCTACGGTATCGCTACGTTGCTTTCTCTGGATGCTGAGCAGACGCGTAGCATCACCCCCATCGCCAAGAGCTTGATCGGCAAGCGGAGCGCGGTCGTCATCAAGTCGCCCCATGGTAACGTTCGTGAGAACGTACTGGCCGCAGGCTCGATTACGTTTGATGCCGCTGTGCCCGCGACCGTCAATATTGACGAGGGCGCCGAGCGCATCATGCAGGTGCTACAAAATGCCGGCGAGGTTCGCAATATCACGGGTGAATATAACACCAACGTCGGCCAAATGCTGCAGCGTATTCGCAGCGGCATGGCAGGCGTGAGCGGCGAGAGAGCGGAGGATATCCGTATTACCGACCTTTTGGCAGTTGATACGCTGGCTCCCGTGGCCATCGCGGGTGCACTGGCAGGCGAGACCTGCATGGAAAAGGCCGTCGGCATTGCCGCTATGGTGCGCACCCGCCAGTTGCCCATGCAGCAGATTGCGGACGCGCTGGAGAGAGATCTGGGCGTACGCGTGATCGTGGCAGGCGTGGAGGCCGTTATGGCCGCGTTGGGCGCGATGACGACGCCGGGTACCCGCGTGCCGCTGGCAATTCTTGATATGGGCGGTGGCTCGACCGATGCGGCTGTCATTGACGAGAGCGGTGCCGTTCGCATGACGCACTGCGCGGGCGCAGGCGAGCTGGTTTCTATGCTCATTCAGACCGAGCTGGGTCTTGCCGGTCGCCATACCGCCGAGCAGATCAAAAAGTATCCGCTTGGCAAGGTGGAAAGTCTGTTCCATCTGCGTCTGGAAAACGGTGCGATGCAGTTCTTTGACGGATCCATCGACCCCAGACTCTTCGGCCACGTCGTGCTCATGACCCCCGAGGGCATGGTGCGCATCGACGAGGATATCCCCATGGAGAAGATCGTACAGGTGCGTCGTGAGGCCAAGCGTAAGGTGTTCGTGACTAACGCACTGCGCGCGCTTCGTCAGGTCGCGCCCGGACATGAGCTGCGCCGTATCCCTAACGTGGTACTGGTCGGTGGCTCGGCCGAGGACTTCGAGATTCCCGAGATGCTCATGGAGGAGTTTGCCGCTTATCGCATCGTGTGCGGCCGAGGTAACATCCGCGCCACCGAGGGGCCGAGAAACGCCGTTGCGACGGGACTTGTACTTTCTCATTTGGGGGATGCGTAAGCCATGATCGCAAGAAAACCAACCATTTTGATTTTTACCGTCCGCCCCGACGAGATGCTGCTGCGCGAGATCTGCGCGGGCGTCGAGGAGGAGGGGGTGCTGTACGAGGTAATCGCACAGCCCTCGGGAGACGCGGCAACGCTGGCCGCGGCCGCCTCAGGCGTGTCGATGCTCGGCTCGGGCGTAGCCCTTGTCGGTCGCTCGATTGCTTTGCATATCAAGGGCATGACAGATCGATCTCCCTTGCTTGGCTTCGAGGGTGCAACGCCCGCGCAGGCAAGAGATATCGGCGCCAATGCGGCGCGTGTCATCAAAAAGCTCCCGCTCAAGCTGGGAGAAAACTGATCAACGTTTTTACCGATCTGAAACAGAATTCACTAAGGAGAGCATGTTTCAATGAAGATTTATACCAAGCACGGGGATGCGGGCATGACCACCCTCAAATCCGCAACCCAAATTTCCAAGGCAGACGACCGCATCGCGGCGCTGGGCACCATCGACGAGCTGACCTCGCAGATGGGTCTGGCCAAGGCGTATATCGCCTCGATGAGAACGGCGGACAGCGACACGTGCGTTGAGCATTTCGACCGCGTGCAGGCGACGCTGATGACGATTATGGCGGGCGTTGCCGATCCAAGAAATAAGGCGTACGAGGTTTCTGCCGAGGAGACCGCATTCCTTGAGCATATCATTGACCTTGTGGAGGACTCCTTCCCCCGCGAGCGTCAGTTTATCATGCCCGGTTATTGTGAGCTGTCGGCACGTCTTGACGTGGCTCGCACCATCTGCCGCCGCGCCGAGCGCGAGCTGGTAACCATGGAGCGAAAGTATTCGGCTCACGCATCGGCCAAGGCCTATCTCAACCGTCTGTCCGACTATCTGTATATGCTGGCTCGCCGCGCTGATCATGACGAAAAGCTGCGCCGCGAGGGTAAGGCAGTACCGCACGCGGCAAGTGGCACGGCGGCAGGTAGCACGGATGCCGTCGTAGACGAGGTACTGCGCCGTATGGGTGCGCTTGCTACGCTGGATCTGAAGAAGGCAGAGACTCTCATCCGCGAGATCGAGGCCTATGCCGCGACCATTGGCAAAAAGGCGGTTATTGCCGTTTGCAACGCGCAGGGCAATCCCATCGCTGTACACGTCATGGACGACGCCTTCCTTGTCAGCTATGACGTAGCGCTCAAGAAGGCGTACACGGCCGTATCGGTTAAGATGTCAACCATGGAGCTGTCTGCGCTGGTACAGCCGGGTCAGACCTTCTATGGACTGCAGAACGTAGATAAGATGCTGGTGTTCGGCGGTGGCGTACCCTTAAAGGTGGGGGATCGCATCGTCGGCGGCCTGGGTATCTCGGGCGGCACGGGCGAGGAGGACCACATGCTGTGCGAATACGGCCTGCAGGTATTTGCCCGTCTGTAATTTCGCACTCATTCAACACAAGTTACGGCTCCGCCGTGACGAAGGGAGGATCCAATGCTTAAAAGAATCTTTTGCATCGCCGTTTCACTCTTACTAATCGGAAACCTGATACTATTTTCATTTGCGGAGGAGAAGGACGTGACCCTGCTTCATAATTGCGACTCGACCTTTGGTGCGTTTAAGCTGGACAAGGATAACGTGAGGGGCTCTTGCCTGGCACATACCTTTTCTGCGGGTGTCGATTCGTTTGCCAATCAAACCCAATTTAAGCCGATCGATGCTTCTGATGGCGATACGCTGGCCATCGAGGTGTATCTGTCTGATCCTGCCATGCTGGCAAATATCAGGGAGATGTACGTTGAGATTACCTCGTCGGGCACGTGTGACAAACAGGAAAACGCCTGGCCCTTGCATTCTGTGCTGAAGTCGGGCAAGATGAAGGCCGGCTGGAACACGGTCTATCTGTATTTGAATGAAAGCTACGAAACCGATGGCGCTTGCGATCTGTCGGCTATCAACTACATCCGTATTTTTAGTTTCTTTGATGGCAACGCCATCAGTGGCGAGACCATTAAATTTGACTACATCCGTATGATCTATACGGGAGGTTATGACTACGCAGATCTGTCTATGAAGTTTTATCGCGGTGACAACACCAACGTGGATATCCGCATCGAAGGACAAAGCGATCCCGACCTTGAAAACCGTCACAGTAATATCACCATGACCGTTGGCGGCAAGGTACAATAACTCCCGGAGGAATATTATGAAATCTACCATTTTGTCTCGTATTTTTTGTCTGGTGCTGGCACTCGTTATGTGCACCTCACTTATGATGGCCTGCGCCAATCCCGATCAGCCGGGGGCGGATAACACCCCTGACGACCCGATCGATGATCCGCAAAATCCTGCGGTACAAGTCCCCATGATCGACGTCGTGGCCGACGGTGCGTCACCGTATATCATCGTGCGCTCGGATCGCACGAATAGCGATGATACGGAGACAAAGTTGGCAATTCGAATCAGCACGGCAATCAAGGCCGTGACCGGCGTCAAGATTGATCTGACAACCGATTATGAGGACACTGAGGGCGAATTTGCCGATCGGTATGAGATTTTGATTGGCGAGACGAATCGTCCCGAGTCGATTGCGGCTCTGGAGGAGCTGTCGCACGAAAATGCCTATGCCATTCGCGTGATGGGCAAAAAAATCGTTATTGTCGCCAACAAGGATGCTGCGCTTGAGGAAGCGGTCACTCTTTTCCTTTCCAATTACGTTGGCTATCAGGGCGAAAATAACTTTGAGAGCCGCGAGGAAATCAAGTTGGAAGAAACTCTGAACAGCGAGGGCCTTTGGATCGACCCCGAATTTGTGCCCGACGACGGCAATCCTAAGGTGCTCTTTGGCCTTTCGCAACAGCAGGCGGACGAATATTTCGGTGATATTTTGAACGGTCTGTTCACAGGGGATACGGTTGAGACCATCACCACCGAAAATATGGGGGCGGACTTTAAGATGCATTTCCCCGATATGATCTATTACAACAATCAGTACTGGGGCTACTACATTACCTATAAAACCCAAACGGGCAAGGGCGGCGTAGGCCTGGCTGTGTCCGATGACGGTATCAACTGGAAGGACAAGGGTTGCGTACTGCAACCGGGCGAAGACTTTGACTGCAATGGTGCCTACTTTGCAGGCGTTTGGCTGGACGATGACGGTACCTTCTACCTGACTTACGAGTGCAAGGGCGGCGAAGAGACCGAATACGGTACACTCGAAAATGTCGCGCTGGCAACCTCCGAGGACGGTATCAACTGGACCAAGGAAGGCGTCATTCTTTACAAGAACCACGAAAGTCCGTGGCAGACCGCCAACGTCGGTACGCCTGATTTGTACAAAAAAGATGACACCTGGTATCTGTTCTTCCACGGCTTTAATTACACCGATTGTCAAATCGGTGTAGCCTATGGCGAGGATCTGCATAACCTGACGGTCGTGCCCGACCCCATCATTCCCACCGAGGACAATACTCTCTATAGTGGTACCACGGGTCGTCGTGACGTTATTTACGTCGATGGCTACTATTACATGGTCTACGAGGTCAGCACCGATCAGGCACCGGAAGGCGGCTACAACGGCGCCTACTGGACGCATATGTTTGCTCGTTCGCGCGATCTGATCACCTGGGAAACCATCAAGGCTCCTATCCTGACTCAAACCAATGCAGATGGCTCGGCTAAACCGGGTATGGGCTATGACGGCCCTTGCTGGATGATCATCGGCAAGCACATTTACGTGTATATGCGCGTTAAGAACAGAACGACGGCCGTCGAACTGACGTTGAAGTAATATTATAAATGATAGAAAAAACGGGAAGATCAAATCTTCCCGTTTTTTCTATTCTCTTATTCCAGCTCAAACGCACCGGTGTAGAGCTGATAGTATTTTCCTTTTTCTTCGATCAGCTTGTCGTGGCTGCCGCGTTCGATGATAACGCCGTGCTCCAGCACCATGATGACGTCCGAATTGCGGACGGTGGAAAGTCTGTGAGCGATGACGAATACCGTGCGCCCCTTCATCAAAGCATCCATACCGCGCTGAACGATGGCCTCGGTGCGGGTGTCGATGGAGGAGGTTGCCTCGTCAAGGATCATGACGGGCGGATCTGCCACAGCCGCGCGGGCGATGGCGATGAGCTGGCGCTGACCCTGCGACAGATTGGCACCATTGTTGGTCAGCATGGTTGCGTAGCCCTCGGGCAGACGGGTGATGAAATCGTCTGCGCCCGACAGCTTGGCGGCCTTAATGCAGTCCTCATCCGAGGCATCCAAGCGTCCGTAACGGATGTTGTCCATGACGGTGCCGGTGAACAGGTTGGTTTCTTGAAGCACGATGCCAAGCGAGCGACGCAGATCGGATTTTTTAATCTTGCTAACATTGATACCGTCGTAGCGGATCTTGCCGTCGTCGATGTCGTAGAAGCGGTTGATCAGATTGGTGATGGTGGTCTTGCCCGCGCCCGTCGCACCGACGAAGGCAACCTTTTGGCCGGGCTCAGCATAAACGCTGACGTTGTGAAGCACCAGCTTATCTTCCTCGTAACCGAAGTCGACCTCGGTCAGACGAACGTCGCCCTTGAGCTCGGTGTAGGTGATAGTACCGTCGCTGTGGGGGTGTTTCCAAGCCCAATGTCCCGTGTGCTCTTCCGTTTCGGTGATATTGCCGTTCTCATCGATATCGGCATTGACCAGCGTGACGTAGCCGTCGTCCACCTCAGGAGCTTGGTCCATCAGACCGAAGATACGTCCCGCGCCTGCCAGCGCCATAACGATGGAGTTAATTTGCTGGGAGAAGGTGTTGACGTTACCCGTAAACTGCTTGGTCATATTGAGGAAGGAGACCGCAACACCGATGGTCAATGCGCCATACGGAACCTTGTCGATGATATGGGGGATAAGACCGCTGAGTGAAACGTTAGGCAGTTCCGACAGAATGAACACACCGCCGACCGTGGCAACGATGACGTACAGAATGTTACCGATGTTCATGATGATGGGGCCGAGCATATTGGCAAAGGCGTTGGCACGATAGCTGGATTGGAACAACTCCTCGTTGATCTCGGCGAATTCCTCGCGCACCTTCTTTTCGTGTGAGAAGACCTTGACGACCTTTTGGCCGCTCATCATTTCCTGCACGTAGCCCTCCAGACGGCCGACGTTGCGCTGCAGGCGGATGAAATTTTTGGCCGAGCCACCGCCGATCTTGCCGGATACGACGATCATAACGATAACGCCTGCCAGAACGACCAGCGTCATCCAGATACTGGACCAGAGCATGATAAACAGGACCGTAAGCACGATGGTGCAGGACTGAAGCAAGCTGGGCAGGGACTGGGATACGAGCTGACGCAGCGTATCGATATCGTTGGTGTAATGGCTCATGATATCGCCGTGCTGATGCGTGTCGAAATATTTAATGGGTAGGTTTTGCATGCCGTCAAACATTTTGCGACGCATCTTGGTCAAAAAGCCCTGAGTGATATAGGCCATGAGCTGTGTCTGAATTGTAATAAATATAATGGAAAGGATGTACAGACTCACCAGAATAAGCACGAGCGGGATGACCTGAGGTGCGACGACGTCCCAGCCTTGACCAGCCTTGAGAGCGACGTCAACGATATTGATGATGCGCTGGGTGAAAATAGCAGGGCAGGCGGAGACCATGGCAGACAGGATCATGCAGCACATGGCAAGGGGGAGCAGGCGAGGATAGAAACTGAACAGTAGCTTAATGACACGGCCGAGCATCTTGAAGTCGATCTTGCGACGGCCGCCGGGCATCTTTGCGGGAGCGTTACTCTTACTCATCGTCCTCACCTCCCTTGGTCTGCTGGGTATAGATTTCTTTGTAAATATCGCACGAGGCAATCAGCTCGTCATGCTTGCCCATGGCGGCGATGGCGCCGTTTTCCATGACAAGGATCAGATCGGCGTCCTGAACCGAGGAGACGCGCTGGGCGATGATGATCTTGGTCGTTTCGGGAATGTAGGATTTAAAGCCTGCGCGGATGAAGGCATCCGTACGAGTGTCGACCGCGCTGGTCGAGTCGTCCAGAATAAGGATCTTGGGCTTTTTGAGCAGAGCACGTGCAATGCAAAGACGTTGCTTCTGACCGCCCGAGACATTGGTACCGCCTTGCTCGATGTGGGTGTCGTAGCCATCGGGGAAGGCTGTGACAAACTCATGTGCCTGCGCCAGCTTGCAGGCTTCGATCATTTCTTCGTCGGTGGCATTTTCATTACCCCAGCGGAGGTTGTCCTTAATGGTACCTGAGAACAAAAGATTCTTTTGCAGTACCATGGCGACCTGACCGCGCAAGGTGTCCAGATCGTATTCGCGCACATCCACACCGCCGACCTTGACACAACCCTCACTTACGTCGTACAGACGAGGAATGAGCTGAACAAGCGTGGACTTACTTGAGCCCGTTCCGCCCAGAATACCGACGGTCATGCCCGAGTCGATGTGAAGGTCGACGTCGAACAGCGCGTATTTCTCGGCCTTGGCGGAGTATTTGAAATTGACGTCGATGAAATCGATCGAGCCGTCCTTGACCTCGGTCACGGCGTTTTCGGGGCTGGTCAGAGCAGAGCGCTCGTCCAGTACCTCGATGATACGCTTCATCGACTCGGAGGACATGGTCAGCATGACGTAGATCATGGACAGCATCATTAGCTGGATCAGAATCTGCATGCCGTAGGTCAGCATGGCGGACATATGACCGACGTTAACGACAGCACCGCCACCGTTGATGACCAGCATGGAGCCGACCAGCATAACGAAGACCATATTAGCGTAGACGCAGACCTGCATCAGGGGTGAGTTGAGAGCAACGATGCGCTCAGCTTTGGTGAAGTCGGAGCAAATGTCCTCGGCTGCAATGCTGAATTTTTTCTTTTCGTGGTTCTCGCGGGAAAAGCCCTTGACGACGCGCATGCCGCGGACGTTTTCCTCGATAGACTCATTGAGTCGGTCGTACTTGCGGAAGACGGCACGGAAGGCAGGCATTGCTTTACGACTGATGAGGAAGAGACCGAAGGACAATACAGGAACGAGAACGGCAAACGACATGGCGAGCCAACCGCCCATGACGGCGGCCATGACGATGGCAAAGACGAGCATCAGCGGCGCGCGGACGGCCGTGCGGATGATCATCATGTAGGACATTTGCACGTTATGGATGTCGGTGGTCAGGCGGGTGACCAGCGAGGCGGATGAAAACTTGTCGATGTTCTCAAAAGAAAAGGTCTGGATGCGGTCAAACACGTCCTGACGCAGATTACGCGAAAAGCCCGAGGAGGCTCTGGCACAGGTGTAGGCTGCAACACCGCCGCAGGTCAACGACAAAAGCGCCATGATGATGAGCAAAAGTCCGTGTCGCAGGATGACGGACATTTCAAGCGCGGAGGTCGTTTGGATGTAGTTGATGAGCTTGGCGGTGATGAAGGGAATAAACACCTCGATGACCACTTCAGCGATGATAAAGATCAGCGTGAGAATGGACGGTGTTTTGAATTCTCGGACGCTGTTCAGGAATTTTTTGAACATGGTTTCCTCCTTTTTCCAGTATCTTATATCTATCCTTTCTATTATAACATATTTTAGCTTGATTTTGTCAACAAATATGAAGAAAAATGTAAACAAAAATGGGGGAAGAAGCGTTCGGATTTTTTACAACTTCTTCCACGGGAAAAAGAAAGCATGAATTTCATGCTACTTCTCCTTTTGACGCTCATACTGCGCGACTGCGTCGCGCGCTGAGCGGTTTGCGTTTTGATGCCATTTCTTTGTCGTTCCACAAAGAAATGGCGAAAGAAAGGGAACCAAAGGCTCTGCCTTTGGAAACCGTTTGTGCGCGCGCAAACGACGCGGCGCTGTCGCTCTGCTCATGTTTGCGCGAAGTGGTGTATTTTCAGACTTTGCGTTCGCATTTTAAAGAAAAATGCGAACGCGGAAGACGCCCGCACCAAGCAAAAGCAAGTCTTTTTGCTGCCTTTAACGCCCCCGATATAGCTAATCTCCTAACAAAAACGATTTTGCTTTCTCCGCCTGCCGCTCGTGGTGACAAAGCGGCGAGAGATGCAGAAAAATATATATGTTTTTCTCGTCTTTATTCTTGAAGAGCGGCACGGAAAGGGGAGATCCAAGAGGGAACGTCTTGGCGTCTTTCTTGGTTACTTCTTGGGACGCGCCAAGAAGTAACATAAAAATACCGCACAGCGCGGCGCGAAGCTGTACGCGCGTCCGTAGGAGAAGTTGTTTGATCTTATAATGTGCCCCATAAAAAACGCAAGGGACGCGTGACGCGTCCCTTGCGTAAAAAATCAAATTTCTTTCAGCAGCTGTTCAAACTCATCCAAACACTCGGCAAAGACCTTCATCGCATTCTTCACCGTATCGGGCTTGGTCAGATCCACACCCGCGATCTTGAGCTCCTCCAGCGGATAATCACTGCCGCCCGTCTTGAGGAAGGCCAAATAATCCGAAGCATCACCCGTTTCGTAAATGTGGTTGGCAATGGCAACAGCCGACGAAAAGCCCGTTGCGTACTGATATACGTAGAAGGCGTTGTAGAAGTGAGGAATGAGCGCCCATTCGTACTTGTGAAGCTCGCCTACTGTCGCACCCTCGTAGTACAGCTCGTTGAGCTTCTGATATGCCTCGCTCAGCGTCTGCGCTGTCAGAGGCGTGCCCGACTGATACATATCGTGCGCGATTCTCTCGAATTCGGCAAACAGCGTCTGACGGAAGATGGTCGTGCGGAAGCTCTCCAGGAAGTTGTTGAGAATGTAAGCACGGCGCTTCTTGTCCGTTTCCACCGACAGAAGATACTTGGTCAGCAGGACCTCGTTGACAGTCGATGCGACCTCGGCAACCATGATCTTATAGTCGTGGTTGACGTAGTCCTGTGCCTCGCTGGAGTAGTAGGAGTGCATAGCGTGCCCCAGCTCGTGTGCCAGCGTGAAGGCATCGTCCAACGTATCGGTGTAGTTGAGCAGAACGTAGGGGTGAACGCCAAAGACACCGCAGGAGAAGGCACCTGTCGTCTTGCCCTTGTTTTCGTAAACGTCGATCCAGTGCTCGCTGTAGGCGCGGTCAAGCAGAGCGGCGTAGCCCTCGCCCAGCGGCGCGGTTGCTTTCTTGACCAGCTCCTTGCCCTGCTCGTACTCGACCTTCATATCGAGATCGCCGACGATGGGGCAGTAGAGGTCGTAGGTGGAGAGCTCGTCAAGTCCCAGAGCCTCCTTGCGGATCTTGAGATACTTTTTCATGGTGTCAAGCCCCTCGTGAACGGCCTCGATCAGACTATCGTAAACGGCGACGGGAACGTTGCTGCCGAACAGCGCGGCTTCGCAGGGGTTGGCAAACTTACGAACGTTGGAATAGAAGGTGTCCGTCTTGACCGATGCGGCGTAGGTGGCGGCAAAGGTGTTGATATACTTTTTGAATTCGCCAAAATACTTGGTGAACGCCTCGTGACGGATGCGCTTGTCTGCGCTCTCGCGCCATACGCCGAAGTTACCGTGGGTCAGGGGCGCTTCGTTGCCGTTTTCGTCGATCATGGGCGGGAAGGTCATGTCAACGCTTTCCAGCATTTCAAAAATGTTACGGGCGTTGCCGCGGACGTCGGACAGCATGGCCAGCATCATTTCCTGCTCCTTGGGCAGCATGTGCGCGCGACCGCGCAGAATCTCGCCGACGGTCTGGCGATAAACGGCCAGTTCGGGCTGTTCAAGGTAGGAACGGACGGTCTGCTCGTCACACTCGAGAATCTCGGGCTCAAGGAAAGCGATGGCGGTGTTCATAGCAACGATCAGATTGATCGCTCTGCCTTGCATGGCCTGATATTCGGGGTCTCCGTTGTCCGAGCTCTGATGCAGCATGGCGTACAGATAGACCAGCTCCATCTTTTTGGAAGCGGCGTAGACGGTGTCAAGAGCGGTCTTCAGGCTCTCGGCCGATGCACACAGCGTGCCCGCAAGCGAGGAAAGCTTAGCAATGTCGGCCTCGCACTCGGCGTAGGCTGCTTCCCACGCCTCTTTGGTTTCGAACATATGGGAAAAGTCCCACATGAATTTTGGATCCATTTGATTTCTTGCGTTCATGATCGTAAGTCCTTTCTTGGGTTTTTGATCGGTGATATACCTATTGTAGCACAAACGAGGCCAAAAGGGAAGAGAAAAGTATCATCTTTTCCAATTTTATACGGATTTTTTTTGACATTGCGATTGCTTTTCGTTGACAAGTTGAGATGGCTATGGTAGAATGATATGAAATGACACGGCACTGTTCGCTTCGGCAAAGCATACAAGCGGCAGACAAGGAAAGGTTTTTTATGAAGATCAAAACCAAGAGCATGTCCTACGAGCAGGTCATGGCGCTCCCCCGCGCCAAGCACCAAGCGCCTCACAAGCCGAATATCTTGTTCCGCACACTGCTGAAGATCGTCTGTATGCCGGATTTGATCGCGACGCGGTTTTCTTGCCGTCGCATCGGCATGGAAAAATTGGGGCGGCGCGAGCCTTGTCTGATTTTGATGAACCACGCCAGCTTTATCGATCTTAAGATCGCATCGACCATTCTTTACCCTCGCCCCTTTAACATTGTCTGCACGGCGGACGGTCTGGTGGGCAAAAAATGGCTGATGCGCCAGCTGGGCTGCATCCCGACCCAAAAGTACGTGCCCGACATCCGTCTGGTCCGCGATATGGTGCATGCCGTTCGCAAGAACAAATGCTCCGTTCTGATGTATCCCGAAGCGGGTTACAGCTTCGACGGCACGGCCACACCGCTGCCCGATACGCTGGGGAGCTGCATTAAGCTTTTGGGCGTTCCCGTGATCATGATCCGCACCGAAGGCGCGTTTGCCCGCGATCCGCTGTATAACAATCTCCAACGCCGCCGCGTCAAGGTGAGCGCCGAGATGGAATATCTGCTCTCGCCCGAGGACATCAAGAGCAAATCGGCCGAGGAGATCAACGCTATTCTTAAGGAACAGTTTTCGTTTGATTATTTCCGCTGGCAAAGGCAAAAGGGCGTCAAGATCAAGGAGCCCTTCCGCGCCGATTTTCTCAATCGCGTGCTGTACCGTTGTCCTCATTGTCAGACCGAAGGACAGATGGAGGGAAAGGGCATCAACCTCACCTGCCGTGCCTGTGGCAAGGTGTGGGAGCTGAGCGAGGAGGGGGAGATGCGAGCGCTGACGGGAGAGACCGAATTTTCGCACATCCCCGACTGGTATCGCTGGGAGCGCGAGTGCGTGAGATGCGAGATCGAGCAGGGCGAGTATTCGCTGGATGTGCCTGTGGATATTTGCTTGCTGATCGACACCAAGGCCCTCTATCGCGTTGGTGAGGGAAGACTGCAGCACACGTCGCAGGGCTTCCATCTGACGGGCTGTGACGGCAAGCTGGATTACGCGCAAAAGCCGCTGGCATCCTATAGCCTGAATTCGGACTATTATTGGTACGAGATCGGTGATGTGATCGGCATCGGCAATACTGACGTGCTGTATTATTGCTTTCCGAAGACGGATCGCGACGTGGTCGCCAAGGCCCGTCTTGCCACCGAGGAGCTGTATCGCATGGCGCTGATTCAAAAGCAAAGCGAGTCTAAACGATAAAATTGATAAAAGCGACGTTTGCACGGATGAAAAATCCCACTTGGCTATTGACAAATAGCACAATTTACCATATAATTATTAGTGTATTGTGCCAAAGAACGCAGATGTATCGCAATGCGCGGCACACTGCATTGCAGAGTGAAAGAGAGGTCACAGATTTCTATGATCAAAGTAGTAAAATTCGGAGGCAGTTCGCTGGCTGACGCAGATCATTTCCGCCAAGTCGCCCAGATCGTGCTGTCCAATAAAGACCGTCATTACGTGGTCGCATCCGCACCCGGTAAGCGCTTTTCGAGCGATGTCAAGGTGACGGACATGCTCTACCATTGCTATGAGTTGATACGCGCCCACCAGAACATTGACGAATATTATGAGCAGATCAAGCAACGCTATAACGATATCATCAACGATCTCGGCCTTGATTTTGATATTTCCGGCGAGCTGGAATACGTCAAGAACGCCATGCTTCACGCCTCCGGTCGTGACTATGCAGCATCGCGCGGAGAATATTTGAACAGCTTGATCTTGGCAAAGTTCCTTGGCTTTTCCTTTATCGATGCTGAGAACGTCATCATGTTCAAGGAAAACGATCAGTTTGACGCCGAGCGTACCCAGCAGCTGATGCAGGAAGAGCTCAAAAAGTACGAATACGCCGTTATCCCCGGCTTCTACGG
>JAZLDE010000067.1:0-13755 GCA_045614625.1 Eubacteriales bacterium | reverse complement strand
GAAAGAATATCGTCCTCGCTTTGCGAGGCCCGGGTGTTCAGCCCGCGAGATATTCTTTGTAAACTCGGTGAGCGTAGCGAAGCGAGTTTTGGGTTCGATTCCCGTATCTCGCGAGCCGCCAACGGCGGCGTCCCGTACGGCTCACCTTCATTCCCCAACGACGAAGAGCACCGCTTGCGCGGTGCTCTTCTCTTATGACTCAAATTCTTCTTTTCTCTCTTCAAACAACTCAAAATACGCCCTGACGTTCTCCAGCTCCGACCACCGCCTGACGGCGGCAGGAGCGGCGTCGGGGTCGTAGATCTTGGCCCCCTTCATGGAAAGCAGGAAGGGCGAGTGGGTGGAGATGATGAACTGACAGCCGTAAAAACGTGCTGAATCGGACAGGAAATCGGCTAGGCGCGCTTGAAGGGAAGCGGACAGGCTGTTCTCGGGCTCGTCAAGCAGATACAGGGCATTTTCTTTGATCTTGCTTGTGAAATAGCCGAATGCGCTCTCACCGTTGGATTTCGTTTCTTGCTCGACCGCGCCGAGGCGGCGGCTGACGTACTGCGTTTTCGTCACGCGGCGCGCCCCGTTGCGGCGCTTGAGCTCATCGTAGTCGTCAAGCGAGCGCATCTGATAGCCGTTATCCTGACAGTCCTTGATGGTGTCCCGATATTCGTCGAACAAGTCCTCTCTCCTTCGATCAACGCCACGGTTGATGGCGCGCACGTCCAGCATAAAGTCAAATACGCCGTCGCTGGTGATGATCTCACTGTCGCGGGGCGGCTTGCTCGTGCCGTCGTACATCTCAAAGGAGCAAAGGTTCAGGTAATGCTCCATCAGGTGCGAGTCGTTGAAGGGGGCGGATCGGTGGATCCCCAGCTTTTCCGCGATGATGTTGAGAAGCGTCGACTTGCCCGAGCCGTTGCCGCCGTAGATGATGGTCACAGGGGCAAACTCCAAGTGGTGCAGGCCCTTAAAAGGGAAGAGATGGAAGGGATAGGCCGACATCTTGTTGTAGCAGGACATATCGAGCAGTACTCGTTCTCGCCCGCATAATATAAATTCCAGTTCTTGCTGCTCGGAGGCGAGGGTAAAGGACTTCAGATATTGCATACGGTGCTCCTCCCTTGATGGTCTGCTTTTATTATAACGGATGTATAGGTAAAAATCAAGGAAAAAAAACGCTCTGCCACAAGGCAGAGCGTATTTTTTAGTCGCGATGCAGGAAAAACGTGCCGTTCTTGAGGGCCTCCAGCATAACGGTGGCGCTGCTGGCGTTGGTAGCCAGCGGGATCTTCTGCACGTCGCACAGACGGAGCAGGGCGGAAACGTCAGGCTCGTGGGGCTGTGCGGTCAGAGGGTCGCGCAGGAAAATGATCAGACCCAGCTCGCCGCCCGCAAGCATGGCGCCGATCTGCTGGTCACCGCCAAGCGGGCCGCTCTTCATGCGGTGGATGGGAAGGCCCGTCTCTCCCATGATCAGCGTGCCGGTCGTTCCTGTGGCGTACAGCTCGTGCTCGGCCAGAACGTCCTGATATTTTTTGGATAATTCGATGATCTCGTCCTTCTTTTTGTTGTGTGCAATCAATGCAATTTTCATGATATATGTAACCTCCTTGGGATGATAATTTCGTGCTTTTTTGACGCGCGTCACATGTTTGCGCGTTCTTTTATTTTAGTATATCATAAATGTCGAAACAAAACAAGTGCTAAAATGGAAAATTTCAGCAGGAAAACGCCCTTCCTTTTGGGTGAAAAACGATAATGCGCGCAAACAGTGCTTGACAATTTGATGTCCTTATGCTATAATAACTTTTTAGAAGAAAAGTGCGTATTTCATCACGCAAAAGGAGATAAAATTATGGCAGATATGCAAAATACGTCGCTGTCCGAGCAGGCGCTTATTCGCCGTCAGAAGCTGGCCGCACTGCAGGAGGCGGGCTGCGATCCTTATCAGATCACCAAGTACGACGTCACCCACCATGCAAGCGACGTCAAGGACAATTTTGAAGCACTTGAGGGTCAGACGGTTTCCGTTGCAGGACGTCTGATGACCAAGAGAGTCATGGGCAAGGCATCCTTCTGCCACGTGCAGGATCTGTCGGGTACTATGCAGTTGTATGTCGCCCGCGACAGCATCGGTGAGGAGCCCTATGCAGGCTTTAAGAAGCTGGACATCGGCGATATCATCGGTATCAAGGGTACCGTTTTCAAGACCAAGACGGAGGAGATTTCTCTGCACGTCACCGAGTTGACGCTGCTTTCCAAGAGCCTTCAGCCCCTGCCCGAGAAGTTCCACGGCCTGACCAACGTGGATCAGCGTTACCGTCAGCGTTACGTTGACCTGATCACCAATCCCGAGAGCAAGGATACCTTTATCAAGAGATCCAAGATCATTTCCTCCATCCGCCGCTTCCTCGACGCCAAGGGCTTTATCGAGGTCGAAACGCCCATGCTCGTTTCCAACGCCGGTGGCGCGGCCGCTCGTCCCTTTGAGACCCACTTCAACGCGCTGGACGAGGACTTCAAGCTGAGAATTTCGCTGGAGCTGTACCTCAAGAGATTGATCGTCGGCGGCCTTGAGAGAGTGTTCGAAATCGGCCGTGTCTTCCGTAATGAGGGTCTTGATACCCGTCATAACCCCGAGTTTACCCTCATGGAGCTGTATCAGGCCTACACCGATTATCATGGCATGATGGACCTGACCGAGGAGATGTTCCGTCACGTCGCTCAGGAGGTTCTGGGTACGACGACCATCGTCTATGGCGGCGTGGAAATGGATCTGGGCAAGCCCTTTGCCCGCATCACCATGCTGGATGCCGTCAAGCAGTATTCGGGCGTTGATTTCAAGGAGATCAAGACGCTGGAGGAGGCTCGTAAGATCGCTGATGAAAAGGGCGTTCACTACGAGGATCGCCACTCCAAGGGTGACATTCTCAACCTGTTCTTCGAGGAATTCGTTGAGCATCATCTGGTTCAGCCCACCTTCGTTATGGATCACCCCGTAGAGATCTCGCCTCTGACCAAGAAGAAGCCCGACGATCCCGAGTACGTCGAGCGCTTTGAGATGTTCATGAACGGCTGGGAGATGTGCAACGCTTACTCCGAGCTCAACGACCCCATCGACCAGCGCGAGCGCTTTGCCGAGCAGGAAAAGCAGTTCGCCGCAGGTGACGAGGAGGCCAACCACACCGACGAGGACTTCCTCAACGCTCTGGAGATCGGTATGCCCCCCACAGGCGGTATCGGCTACGGCATCGACCGCTTGTGCATGCTGCTGACCGACTCGCCCGCCATCCGCGACGTGCTTTTGTTCCCCACGATGAAGACGGTGGATAAGTAATCGTATAAACTTTCGCACCCCGCATCCGCGGGGTGCGTTTTTTACTCGAATTTCCTTGACAAGGGGGGTAAAAGGGACTATAATCAAGGGGAAACCACACACATTCGGAGGTGTACGTATGATGACTTCACGAGAACTCGTACTGGCCACGTTGGAATTTCGCAACAAGTCGGGGCGAGCACCCCGTCAGATCTGGACGTTGCCTTGGGCCAACCAGCATTATCCAAAGGAAGTCGATCAGCTGTTTCGGGATTTTCCACCCGACGTGACGGGCATCGGCGCGCCGCTGGCTGAGCCGACCATTGCCAAGGGAGACCCTTGCGCGATCGGACAATACACCGACGAGTTCGGCTGTGTGTTTGAGAATATCCACGGCGGCATCATCGGTGAGGTCAAAAATCCGCAGATCGGTGAGGACGATCCCGACTGGGACGGCGCTTGCCACGTGCATATCCCCGAGGAGATGCTGACCTTTGACTGCGATTTTGTCAATCGCGCTTGCGCCGCCACCGAGCAATTTACTCAGTGCGGTTGTACGCCCCGCCCCTTTGAGCAGCTGCAGTTCATTCGCGGTACGGCCAATCTGTATATGGACTTGATGGATCCGCCCCCCAAGATGCTCGAATTTATGAAGCGCTTGCACGATTTCTACTGCCGCCAGCTGACGGCTTGGGCAAAGACGGACGTTGACGCGCTGTCCTTTATGGACGACTGGGGCTCCCAGCGCGGACTTCTCATCTCTCCTAAACTCTGGGTGGAATATTTTAAGCCCATGTATCGCGATTATATTGACATCGCGCACAGCCACGGCAAAAAGATCTTTATGCACTCGGATGGACACATCTTGGCGATCTATCCTCACTTGATCGAGCTGGGGCTGGACGCTATCAACTCCCAGCTGTTCTGCATGGGCATCGACAATCTCGCGCAGTTCCGCGGCAAGATCACCTTCTGGGGCGAGATCGACCGTCAGCACCTCTTGCCGAGCGGCACCGTGCAGGACATCGACGCGGCGGTCAAAAAGGTATACGGCACGCTGTGGCAGGACGGCGGCTGTATCGCACAGCTGGAGTTCGGCCCCGGCTGTCGTCCCGAAAATGCGTACCAGGCGTTCAAGACCTGGGACGAGATCACGGCGAATCGCTCGCATGATTGATGGGTGATTTGCTCAAAAATAAAAGAGCCAATTCGGTCATTTGCACCAAATCGACACAAGGGCGGCGTTTTTTTGAACGCCGCCCTTGCCAAATAAAAAAAGGTGTGATATAATATTTTTAATGATACGCTGTATCATACGTAACGGATATAGGAGGGTTTCTTTATGAAAAAAGTAATCGCGATGTTACTGGTCGCCGTGCTGGCGTTGACGTTGGTCCTTTCCGTGTCTGCGGAAAGTGAATCCTGGGTCGATTCCGACACGGGTATTTCGTACCTGCAGCTTCTCAACTGTGATACGAAGCCGGGAGGAAGAAGCGCGTATGAGGTAGACGTCGAGAATGCGCAGGAGGGCGACGCTTGTCTGACCTTTCATGTTGGCGACGGTCAGGTGAACGAAATGATCCTTGAAGAGGCCATTGACGGCACCGGATATGACACTCTCGAATTTGAACTGTACGTTTCGGATCTGGCACTGTTCGATAAGTTTGGCGCAGGCGGCATGAACTCCGGCTTGGAGCTGACTTCGTCCGGTATGTGTGACTATCAGGAGATCTCTTGGAAGCTCGCGGAAATTCGTGACAATCACGCCGGTGACGAGCTGGTTGAGGGTTGGAATCACATCATTCTGCCCCTGAGCACTGCCGTTCCCAGAGACAAGGGAAGCAATCACGATGAGTTGACCGGCCCGTTTGATATTGCAAATATCAACTTCATGCGTTTCTTTATGGTCAATGACGATGGCACGGGTATTGTCGTGAAGGTAGACAATATCTGCCTGTCCGACCGCCAGACTGTCAACGCCGAGGCCGAAAAGCAGGCGGCTCTTAAGAAGTCTGCCGACAAGGTGATCGAAAAGATCAACGACCTGCCCGAGATCACGGCTGAAAATTATCAGGATTACAAGCTGAACGTTGCCAGCTGCAGAAGCTTGTACGACAAGCTCAGCTTCGATGCCAGGGAATACGTTCCCCATGACGTGCTGAATAAGCTGATCGCGGCCGAGGCTGCGATGGCGCACTTCGAGGCCAATCCTCCCTCCGAGGAGCAGCCTGACGATCAGCAGCCCGATGGCGAGAAGCCGGACGATGATCAGCAGCCCGACGACGGCAAGGGCTGCAAGGGCATGATGAGCGTTGGTGCCGTTGCGATGATCGTGATGGCGCTCTCTCTTGGCGTGACCGTTCTGAATAAGAAGAAAGGATAAGGTGAAGCATGATGTCTATGGGTTGTGCATCCGTACTTAGCCTTGGCGTGGCCGCCATTATGATGCTGGCTGCTGCTCTTTCTGCGGCATTGCTGCGCAAAAAATAATCCGTAAACAAAAGGGAGCGTTCTTCCCCCTTCTTTGAAAGAAGACCCTTGAGATCGATGTCCGCTATGGGATAAATCACGGCCAAAGGCCATACATACGAATAGCAAGGAGAATTGAAAGATGAAAAAGGTATTGAGCGTTATACTTATTTTGGTGCTTACGTTGTCTCTTTCCGTGTCGGTTTTTGCATCCGAACCCGTAACGGACGAGGAAACGGGCGTTACCTCTATTCCGTTGTTTAACTGCGACACCAAGCCCTCAGGAAGCAATGCCTATTCGGTGGATGCCGAGGATAAGACCGAGGGAGAGGCCTCGTTGAAGTTCAACGTTGCTGCAGGGCAGATCAATAATATGCGGTTGCCTGAGACGGTGGATGGTACCGATTATGATACACTGGAATTTGATCTGTACGTGTCCGATGCTGCGCTGTTTGATCTGTTTGCCCAGGGTGGCATGAACTCCGGGCTGGAGATTACGTCATCAGGCAAGGAGGATAATCAGGAAATTTCGTGGAATTTGGCTGCCATCAAAAAGAACAACCAAGGCGAGGAGATCGTTGAAGGTTGGAATCACATTATTCTGCCTTTGGACACGGCAAATGAGTCTCAGGGGAAGGATGAGACGCTCAAGGGGCCCTTCGACATTTCTTCCATCAATTTTATCCGTTTCTTTATGGTTGGGGAGAAAACCAATACGGGCATCGTCGTTAAGATCGACAATATGCGTCTGTCCGACTGGAACGCCGTTGCCGAGGCAGAGCGCCAGGAGGCGCTTTACCGCGAGGCGGCAGAGAAGGTGATCGAAAAGATCGAAAAGATCGAGGAGGTCACGGAGGAGAACTATAAGTCACTCAAAACCGAGGTCGCGGCCGCAAGACGTGCATACGACCGTTTGGGCGACGAGGCCAAGTCCTACGTGACCCGCGCCGCGTTGGATAAGCTGGAGCTCACGGAAGCCAAGATTGCCGCGTTTGAGGCAAATCCGCCTGCGGACGAGCAGCCCAAGGATGAAACCAACGGGGATACGACGGGCGAAGAAGACGACGGCTCGGACGAGCAGCCTCCCGAAGAGGAAAAGACGGGCTGCGGCGCGAGCGTGGCGCTTGGCGGTATCGCGATGATCGTGATGGCACTCTCTCTGGGTGTGAGTGTTTTGAAGAAGAGATAAGATAAAAGCAGAAACCGCATGGAGAACGATTGGGTTTTTCATGCGGTTTTCGTTTGGTTTGAAAAAATCACAAAAAAGAAAAAGCTCCAGGAAACATCCTGAAGCTTTGGAGCTGATGGCCGGACTCGAACCGGCGACCTGCTGATTACGAATCAGCTGCTCTACCAACTGAGCCACACCAGCGGAGCGTTTTTGCTCAACGCATGATATTATAACACAACATTTTTGAAATTGCAAGTGTTTTTTTCGGAAAAATACACTTTTTTATAAAAAAGTTGCAAAGCGCGCGGGTGAACGGCACAGACGCTTGATTTTTGTTGTATTTTGTGATATAATAATTCTAATTATAGCCGTAAGAAGGGAAGACAGATATGAACCTTTGTGATATTCGCGAAATCAAACAGATCATGAATATGTTTCACCTCAATTTCCGCAAGGAACTGGGTCAGAATTTTCTGACCGACAGAAGCGTGGTTGAGGATATTGCCGACGGCTGTTGCGACGACAGACGCAGTACCATCCTTGAGATCGGTCCCGGTATTGGCACTCTCTCCTGGGCGCTTGCCGAGAGGTTTGACAAGGTGGTGGCGCTTGAGATCGACAAGGGACTCATTCCCGTGCTGTCCTTTACGATGGGCGAATATCGTAATTTCTCGGTTGTCAACGAAGACGTCATGAAGGCTGATCTTGAGACGCTGCTTGCCGAGGATTTTGCTCGCGGCAGTGTGTCGGTCTGCGCGAACTTGCCTTATTATATTACCACGCCCATTCTCATGAAGCTGCTGGAGAGCGGGTTGCCGTTTGACAATATTACCATCATGATCCAGTCCGAGGTGGCCGACCGACTGTGCGCTCGCGCGGGCAAGTCGGAGTACGGTGCCATCACGGCGGTGCTGGCCTATTACGGTCAGGCCGAGGCGCTGTTTACTGTGCCTGCCGATCGTTTCGTTCCCGCGCCTAAAGTCAATTCGACCGTCGTGCGTATTCGACTGTATAAGGAGCGCCCCTATCATCCCAAGGACGAGGCGCTCATGTTCCGCACCATCAAGGCAGCTTTTGAGCAGAGAAGAAAAACGCTGTCCAACGCACTGAGCGCGGTTTTTTCGGAGCTGAGCAAGGAGCAGCTGACCGACATTATCGTTGCCTGTGGTCATCGCGCTGACATTCGCGGTGAAAAGCTGAGCATTGCCGATTTTGTTGCGCTGTCCGACGCCATCGGTGAGGCCATCAAGAAATGATGACGTTACACGAACTAAACGAGGAGGAAGAAATATGAAGCTGATGCACATAGCCGATCTTCATCTGGACGCTAAAATGGAAACGGGACTGACTCCTGCCCGCGCTCGCGAGCGCCGCGTAGAGCTGCTTTTGACCTTTTCCCGCGCCATAGACGAAGCGGTATTGCTCGGCGTAGATGCCGTTTTGTTGGCAGGCGACTTGTTTGATACCGCCCGTGTCAGCGAAAAGACGCGCCGCTACGTTGGTGATATTGTCTGCGACCACCCCTCCCTCCGCTTCTTTTACGTCGCGGGCAACCACGACGAGTCGGTTGCGCCCTTGTTTGCGAATGATGAGATTCCCGACAACTGGACGGCCTTTGGCGCTGACGGGTGGGGGAGTGTTTCGCACGATGGCGTGCGCATCAGCGGCACGTCTGCCATTGGCCGACCGGGCATTTACGAGGAACTGCCCTGCGCCTCGCGCGGCGAATTTCATATCGTCATGCTGCACGGTCAGATCGTCCGTACAGGTGACGGTGGCGGGGAGAAGATCCCGCTCAAGCATTTGCAAAATCGCGACATTGACTATTTGGCGCTTGGGCACGAGCACACCTTTCGCTGTGAGGCGCTTGATGCGCGCGGACTGTGGGCGTATGCCGGCTGTCCTGAGGGCCGCGGCTTTGATGAATGTGGTCAAAAGGGCTATATTTTGTTGGATACTGATGCACCGATCGAAGAAAGAGTGACCTTCCATCCCCTTGCCAAGCGCACCTTACATCTGGTCGAGGTCGACGTGACCGGCTGTGAGGGATTTGGCGAAATACAGGAGCGACTGCTCGCGGCTGTCGATGGCATTGCGGCGAGTGATATGGTCAAGGCGGTGCTGACGGGAGCACTCTCTCCCGAGGTCAGCTATGACGCAGTTCATCTGGCCGATCTGCTTGGCGAGCGGTTTTACTTTGCTCGCGTGAAGGATCACACGACGCTGGCCATCAACCCCGAGGATTACGCCCACGACGTCTCTCTCAAGGGAGAGTTTATTCGTACGGTCATGGCCTCACGCTTGCCGGAACAGGAAAAACAGCGCACCATTTTGTGCGGCCTGCGGGCGTTGCGTGGCGAGGAGGTGGACGTATGAGATTGGTTGGATTACATATTGAAAATTTCGGTGGTCTGCACGACCACACCGAAATCTTTGAGGCAGGCTTGAACGTCCGTCAGCAGCCCAACGGCTGGGGTAAAAGCACGCTGGCCGTCTTCATTAAGGCCATGCTGTACGGCCTGCCTGCATCGACCAAGCGCTCGCTGATTGAAAATGAGCGCAAGAGATACACCCCCTGGCAGGGAGGTGTGTTCGGCGGAAGTCTGGATATTGAGGTCGGCGGTGAGCGGTATCGTATTGAGCGGTCCTTTGGCGCAAAAGAGGCCGAGGACACGCTGAGCGTGATCTCTTTGCGTACGGGAAGAGAAGCGGACGTCGATTGGGCGGTCATGCCGGGCGAACGGCTTTTTGGCGTTGACGCGGCGGCCTACGAGAGATCGACGTATCTTTCCCAGCGCCCCGATGAGATGACCAAGGATGGCACGGTCAGCATCCACACCAAGCTCAACCGCTTGGTGGACGCAACGGACGACTTAGCCAATTTTGACAGCGCTATGGCGGCATTGGAAAAGCGCCGCCGTGAGCTTAAGCATCTGACGGGTGGCGGCGGTGCCATTGCCGAGTGCGAGGCGCGCATGGCTACGCTTGATCGTGAGATTGAGCGCTGTCGGACACAGCGCGTTGCTCTGCAGGGATGTCGTGAGCGCATTGCCAAGCTGAAAGAGGAGACGGACAAGGCTCGCACCGAAGCGGAGCAATTACAGACGACGCTCTCGCATGAGCTGAAGGAGCGCGAGGGACGTGCCGTAGGGGCGCGACTTGCCGCACTGCAGGCTGAGGAGGCCGAGCTGAACGCCGTCCTTGCTGACTGCCGTGAGGCCGTAGGGGGACAGGAGCCGAGCGAGCAAATGATCGAGACTGTCTCGACGGCTCTCGAAGCGCGTGAGGCGGCCGAGCGTCGCATGAACGACGTGCGCCTGGACGAGGCGGAAGCGGAGGAGCTGCAAGCCCTCTTTGATCGCTTTGCCAAGGGCATCCCAAATGAAGAAAAAGTAGAGACCTTGCGACTTGCGGCGCGTGACTATAATCGCGCGTCGGTGCTGGCTATGGATTTTGAGGGCGAGCAGCCCGTGGATGAGGGCGCTGATCCCGAGGAACAATATCTGGAGGCTCGCGCGGAGCAGCACGCGCTGCAAAAGCAGCGTCACGCGCTGGAGCATAGTGGCGCGACGGGCAAGACGAAAAAGGTCGATCCCGTTGCAGTGGTCATGCTTGCGCTGGCGGTGGCCTGCATGGTTGCCGCGCTGTGGTATCCTTTTTTGTGGATCGGCTCTGCTGTCTGTTTGGGCGTAGCTTTGATCTTCGCCGTTCTTCACGTCAAGCGTTGCAAAAAAGTCGAGGCACAGGTCAAAGAGAACGAGCAAACGATGGCACAGCTGGACGAGGCGCTCAAGCACGTGGATCTGCGCGTGCAGGCGGCCGAGAGAGCGGTGCACTTTGAGAAACTCTGGAGATCGACTTACCCCGGTGAGCCCTGTCCCGGTGCGACCGAGGCCGCGCTGTGTATCGAGCGATTGGTCGCTCAGGGAGAGCGTCTTGCCGTTTTGACCGAAAAGAAAAAACAGGTGGAACTATCGCGCCGCGCCTGCCGTCATGCGTTGGATGAAGCGCAGGCTCATCTTTTGACGCTGATGCGACGCCTGAAGGGGGCGCCCGAGGATGCGACGCGCCTTTTGCGCTGGTTGACCGAGCTTTACAGTCGCTACCGCGAGACGCTGACCCGTCGTGAGCGCAAGCAGGCCGAAATCGCGGCGCTGCAGCAGGAATGTGAGGCGCAGGGCAGACAAGTGATGACGGAACAAGAAACCGCTGTTGACGTTGCGGCCTTGGAAGCACGTCAGAGAGAGCTTGCCGCGATGCTTGCACAATGGACCGAGGCGCTGGCGCGCGAGGAGCAGACCGAGGCAAGATTGACCTCGGACGTAGACGAGCTGGACGAGCTGGAGAGCGAGCGTGAGGCGCTGGCACTGCAGCTGGAGGAGCAAAGCTCACTTTTTGCGACCATCCAATCAACGGAGAAATATCTCAAGCTGGCGCGTGAGCAGCTGTCGGGACGATATTTGAATACCATGCAGGACAGCTTTGGTCGCTATTTGACGTTGCTGAACGGCGGTGAGGCGCCCGTGTTCACCATGGACGGTCAATTCCGCGTCAAGCTGCGTGCGGCGGGACTTTCCCGTGATACCGATGCCTTCAGCGTTGGCGTGCGCGATCTGATCGCGTTGTGCGAGCGACTGGCACTTCTTGATGCCATGTTCGAGGGTGAGCGTCCCTTCCTGATTTTGGACGATCCCTTTACCAATCTGGATGACGATACGGTGACGCGCGCCTGCGATCTGGTAAAGCAGGTGGCCGAGCGCTATCAGGTGCTGTATCTGACCTGCCACTCGGGACGCGTGATCGAAAATCCTACGATCGGAGAAGAATGATATTATGAAATTACAACTTGTTGCGACGTGCTTGTTTGGTCTTGAAAAGCTGCTTGGCGAGGAGATCGATGCGCTGGGACTGAAGAGAGTCGAAACCATGGACGGTCGCGTCATTTTCGAGGGCGAGGAGGCGGATATTCCACGTGCCAATATTGCCCTTCGGTGCGCCGAGCGCGTGTTCGTGCTCATGGGGCGCTTTCATGCCGAGAATTTCGACCAGCTCTACGAGGGCACGCGTGCCCTGCCTTGGGAGGAGTGGATCGGCAAGATGGACGCTTTTCCCATCAGCGGACACAGCATCAAGAGCCGACTTACCTCCATCCCCGCCTGTCAGAAGATCGTCAACCGCGCTGTGGTCGACGCGCTGACGGCGAAATATGGCATCAAGTGGTTTGAGCAGAACAGCGGCGTGACCTATTCGGTCGAGTTTTTCCTGCTCAAGGATGAGGCGATGCTGCTCATCGATACATCAGGACTGGCGCTGCATAAGCGCGGCTACCGTCCCCACGCAGGCGTAGCTCCCTTGCGGGAAACGCTGGCCGCGGCCATAGCGCTTACCGCCCGTCCCCGTGCGGATGTGCTGTTCTGGGACCCCTTTTGCGGCTCGGGTACGATTGCTATCGAAACGGCTATGATCCTCCAAAATCGCGCACCGGGACTCAACCGTTCCTTTGCGGGTGAGAGCTTTGACCGACTTCCTGCCCCCCTTTGGGAGAGCGCACGCGAGGCGGCTCGCGCGGCCATCGTAACGGACAACGGCTGCGAGGTCTGGGCATCGGACATCGACGAGGAGATGACCGACATGACCTACGACTGTGCCGTACGGGCAGGTGTAGAAGATATCATGAACATTTTTGCACACGATGCGAGAACCATTGAAAAGCCCGATCGCCGTGGTACCATTTTGTGCAATCCCCCTTACGGCGAGCGCCTGATGACGGAAGCCGAGGCGGCGGACTTGTACCGCGCCATGGGTAAGCGCTTCGCGACGTTTGAGCCCTGGCAGATCTACGTGTTGACCTCCTGCGAGCAGTTCGAGCGGTTGTATGGCCGCCGCGCTGACAAGACGAGAAAGCTGTATAACGGCATGCTGCCGTGCTATTTGTATCAGTTCTTCCGTCCGGCGGGTACAGCACCGACCAAGCCCCCCATCAAGCAGGGCAAGGATTTCAAAAAATACAAAAAGTGAGCAAGAAGCGACGCAGGCAAGTCCTGCGTCTCTTTGTGCATTTTGCCCTTGCTTTTGTGTAATCGTACGAAAAATGAAAAAATGAGCGATATGGGTACACGAGAACAAAGTTTTTTGGTATAATGGGGCTGATAAGATGTGGGTGTATGGCCAAATTGAAGCCTTCCCCTTGAGGGGAAGGTGGCACGCGCAAGCGTGACGGATGAGGTGTACTATCGAGCAAGCAAACACCTCATCACCCGCTTCGCGGGAGCTTCCCCTCAAGGGGAAGCCTATACAATCGGCAGAGCGAATGGGAAGGGCCCCATGAGCTTGCGGAGTACCGATGGAACAGCGCACAAACTAACCCATTTAGTCATCAAATTATTTTCCATAAAGTTCTTGAAAGGGGTTTGGGGAAAACTTCTTTCAAGAAGTTTTTCCCAAAAACAAAATACCAAACACGGAGGTACCTATGGAACAGATCAAGATCACCAAAGACGGAAAGACGATGCGCTACATACCGGGCGGCAAGTACATCATGGGCTCGGAGGGCGGTTATGCGGAGGAAAAGCCGCTGCACGAGGTGGAGGTTGCGCCCTTTTACATGGACGAGAAGCCCGTCACCAACGGCGAGTTCCGCGCCTATTGCGACGCGGTCGGCCGAGGATATCCGGGCTCGCCTCGTTGGGAGGATATGCCGGACTACTTTCTCAATTATCCTGACTATCCCGTGATCAATATCTCTTGGGGCGAGGCTGCCGCCTACGCCAGATGGGCAGGTAAGAGATTGCCCACCGAAGAAGAG
>JAZLDE010000066.1:0-17040 GCA_045614625.1 Eubacteriales bacterium | reverse complement strand
CAAAAATATCAGTGAAACGCTGCTTGACACAGCTTTCGTCCGCGAGAACAAGATCATGCCCGTCGCACTCTTAGCGCGCGATATGCTGATGCGAACCAAGGAGCATTTTGCCGAGCGAGCAGAGGCGCAAAGCATTGAGCTACGTGTGTGCGGTGGCGTGGACTTTGATATTGTCGGTGACGAGGTGCTAATCGAGTTGTTGCTCTCAAATCTCACCGAAAACGCGCTAAAAGCGTGTGGCAAGATATCCGAACGAAAGCGTGTCGTCGAGCTCGGTGCAATCCGACAAGGTGAGGAAAAAATATTGTTTGTTCGTGACAACGGCATCGGCATGACCGAGGATCAGTTGGCTCATATCACCGAGCCGTTTTATCGTACCGACCGCTCACGATCCCGCAATGATGGCGGCACGGGACTTGGTCTTTCCCTTTGTGCCCGTATTGTTGAAGCACACCATGCTTCGTTAAAATTTCAATCTATTCCAAACAAAGGAACGACGGTATTTGTAACTTTTACAACTCCATAACAACTCTATGACAACTCCATGATATTCACGTGATATCATATCGGTGCAACGCTGAAAAAGTGATTGCAGAAAGGAGAAACACCATGAAAAAGAGAAATTCCCTGATCATCAAAGCCGCGCTGGCCGTGATGATCTCTCTGTGCGTTCTCACCGGCGGTATGGTGCATATCTTTGCGAGCAACGTGGCAACACAGCCCGTTGACAACCAGGATATCGCCCCCGAGATCCCTGCGTTTGAAGTAGAGCAAGAGACGACAGACACAACGCCTCCCACATCCACAGAACAGGATGAGAGCGGCACCACCGAGCCCCCTGCCCCTGAAAAGACGCCCGATCAAACGGAAGAGCCCGACGACATCATCGTCAGCGATACCAGCAAGCCTGTATCGCAGGAACAGCTGGCAGCTAAATTTGCCGGCTACACCCATGTAAGCGAGGAAAACGGCAAAAAGGTCGTTACCCTCTACACACAGGATCAGATCGCCGAGATCAACGCAAGACGTGCAGCGGGTGAGCAGATGCCCATGAGCAATGACGAGGTTCTGTATCTGATCAACGATACCATTAAGCTGTTTGAGGCTTACGACATCATCCGTATCGTTGATATCTACGGTATCATGCACGCCTACCGCGGCATATCCTTCTATTCTTCGCAAGAATATTATGATTCCTTTGGTGTTATCACGCAGGAATCAAACGATTCCTTTGATTTGGAAGGTGATGTCTACGAAACAATGCTCTACCGCGTTGAGGCTCTTTGCACCTCGATGTGCCGTTATTCGCCTGACAACAAGTATGTCGGTATGGTATTGTTTACTAACATCGATGTGGCACACCACGAATGGACCTATCATTCGTGGGCTTGGAGCCTATATTATTCCTTGCATGATGAGCTCTATGCAGAGCAGAAAGGCGAGCAGACGCTTGGACAGCTGGCTAATCTTCCCGGCGGTGCCTTCATTTTTGCGGGCGAACGAGTGGAATACATCAGCGATCTGAGCAATTTCGACGAGTGCGGTGTAGTCAAACTGTATTCCAACGACATCTTCGCCGACATTCGCGGTGAGACCAAGTACGATTCTAATGCCGATTCCGTTGTTGTTATCGAACTTTGGGATCAAGTAACCGGTGAACTCAAAGCAAGACTTCGCTTTGATTCTGTCAACAATCCCTATGAAATCGCTAAAATTTCTGAATTGTGGCAGAGTGTTGTCAATAACGTCTACGGCATTCCTACCGACACGTATATGACAAAGACCAACTATCGCGTAGCTGTATACATGACCGGTATTCCCGGGCTGGGCGGCTCCACGAAGGGCGATTCCTTCATGTACCGTCCCGACGGCAACCTTGATTACTGGTCTTTCTGTGAAGGCAACAAAGATTTCCTGGATTATCCCATCCAGCTTGGCGGCTCGCAGGTCATTACCGAGTATATCAATCAGTTGATTGCTCAAGCTTACGGCAAGTAATTTAATTTCATCGAAACCAAACAAACATCCCCAAGCCAAGGCTTCGGCCTTGGCTTGGGGAGTTCTCTTTATTTTAAAAAATAAAATATCAATCTGCTTGAATTTTGAGATAAAGTAATGTATAATATGGTTAACTACGATACTGTTTTAACATCCGAAAGGAGCCAGTAACACATGAAAACTATCAGCTTACATGGGGTATGGAAATGCAAGCACGCCGGTGGATATCGCGGCGGTGAGGGCGAATGGCCCGGCAAGCAGAGATGGATGCCCAGCTACGATATTGCTATTCCCGGCACGGTACAAGAGGCCATGGAACATCTGACGGGCGACGTTCACGTCGGTCACAACGTACTTAACGCGCGCTGGATCGAGGAAGAAACGTGGTTGCTCTCCCGTACCTTTTCCCTTTCTGAAGTCGATCTCTCCAACGGAAAGCGAGTACGCCTCGTGCTTGAAGGCGTCGCTCTTTACGCCACTGTTTTTGTTAACGGCAGAGCGCTCGGTGAGCATCATAATTTTTACACGCCTTACCGTCTGGATGTGACCGATCACGTCAAAGCCGGTGAGAATACACTGGACATCAAAATCGAAAGCGGCTTGCTTGCCAACGCCTTCAAATCTTCAGGCGACGGTCACGGTTATCGCCGCGAGCAGGCCATGCGCCGCAGCTATTGCCGCGGTCCGCAATCTGCCTTTGAATGGGACTGGTCACCGAGATTGCTCAACGTCGGTATTTGCGGCGATGCGCGCCTGGAGATTGGACATTTCTTTGTCAATGAGGCATCGGTCTTCCACGAGCTGAACGACGACTATTCTGCTGCAACCTTGCGCATTCGACAATACGTAACCGCTCCCGTCGAGCGTTCAATTCGCGTAAGCGCAACGGTCATGGAAACAGGCGACACGGCAACATGGCAAAGTAGCGTTCAAAGCGAGAACTATGCGCCGCTGACGCTGACAATCCAAAATCCCAAGCTGTGGCAGCCTCGCAATCACGGCGAGCCGTATCGCTACACCCTTCGCATGACTGTCACTGACGTTGCCACAGGCGAGATCGTGTCCGAAATCGACCGCAAGGTCGGTCTGCGCCACGTTGAGATCGACCAATCGCCACTCGCCACGGGAGGTCGCTTGTTCCGTCTGAAGATCAACGGTCATCAGGTCTTCGCCAAGGGCGCGAATATGATTCCCCTTGATATTCTCTTCTCGCGCTATGACCGTGCCGCTTACGAGGTGGTCATTGACCGCGCTGTCGAGGCCAACTTCAACGCCCTGCGCGTCTGGGGCGGTGGCATTTATGAAACGGACGATTTCTACGATCTGTGCGACGAAAGAGGCATCATCGTCTGGCAGGATTTCATCGGTGCTTGTGCCAACTACCCCGCCAGCGACCGCGATTTTGTTCTGAATTATCGCGCCGAAATCGCCTACAACCTGCGCCGCATGTCGCCCTATGCCTCTGCCGTCATCTATTGTGGCAACAACGAGATCGATTGGCAGATGCAGGCAGACTTTTTGCTTCACACCTACACCGATGCTGCGCTGTACTATTCCATGGTTCCCAAGATCATGCACATCGAGGGAGATAATCACTACTATCAGCCCTCCAGCCCCTTCTCGCCCGACGGTGCGGAGGCCAACTCGGACACCGTGGGAGATCAGCACCCTTGGTCGATCGGCTTTGGCAACCGCGATTACTTCCAATATCGCAATATGGAGTGTCGTTTCCCCAACGAGGGCGGTATTCTCGGCCCGACCAGTCTGCCCAATATGATGGCCGCTCTTGGCGAAGGACAACAGTTTATGCACTCGTTTGACTTCAAGGTGCATGACAACTCGATCGCCGATCAAGAAAACTGCGCCCCCGAACGACTTTTGATTGAAAAATTGGGTATGGAAATCGGCATGAGCGAAATGAGTCTTGCCGACTACGTCTACTACGGCGGATTTTTGCAGGGCGAGGGCCTGAGCGAGTACATTCTCAATTTCCGTCGCCGCATGAGCACGACTACGGACTCCGCTATCTTCTGGATGTACGAGGATTGCTGGCCCGCGACCCGCTCTTGGACGATCGTAGATTATCTGCGCAACCGCACGCCCTCCTTCTTGCCCGTCAAGCGCGCCTTTGCGCCTATCGTCATCGACATTGTCAAGAACGAAGCGGGTGGATTTGATATCTATGGCGTCAATGAGTATCTCTTCGATCAGACGGCGACGCTAACTTACGCGGCCGTCGTGCCCAATGCCAAGGGCAAGGATGTTGCATGGTCAACACTCTCCGTTACCCTCCCCGCCAACGCCTCCGTCATTCTCGCGCACCTGGACGCCCCTGCGGGCACCATTCCCTGCGCTACGCTGACCGACGAGAACGGAACCGTTCTCTCCCGCCGTCGCTGGGTCGATCGTCCCTACAACGAGCTTGGACTTCTCCCTGCTGATATTCATGTCACGATTGAGGATGGCGTTGCCACCTACACATCTGATACGCTTGTTCTTGGCGTTTGTCTTGACCTTGACGGTAACGATGCGGATTTGTCTGACAACTTCTTTGATCTTTTCCCCGGCGTCCCCTATACTGTCAAGCTTGGCAGAAAGAGCGGAACTGTTTTGTATCATCTGTAATATTCACAACAAAAGAACGCATCCAAGCGGATGCGTTCTTTTCATTTAGTTAAAAAATACTGAGCTGATCCGTTTCCTGAATGCCGTCCAAGACGCCGTTGCGGCGCAGGATCTCAATGACGCTCTTGGTCAGCTTGGCGCGAATCTGCAGATCCTCAACCGAGAAGAAGGGTTCTTCCTCACGGGCCTTGATGATGTTTTCTGCGGCATTTTCGCCCAGGCCTCCCAGTGAGGAGAACGGCAGGCGGATGGCCTTATCGCCCTCGGGACGATAGCACTTGGAATCGGAAATATTGATGTCGATGGGCAGGAACTTGATACCGCGGGCATATGCCTCCATCGCCAGTTGGAAAGTCGGGATGGAATCCTGCTCCTTGGGGCTGGCATCTTTACCGCGCTGCTCAATGTCCTTGATGTAGTTTTCAAGATGCTTCTTGCCGCGCAGAATGATCTCGGCATCAAAGCCCTTGGGGGCAACCGTGAACATAGCAGCGTAAAACACTGTCGGCATATAGATCTTATACCAGCCAAGGCGAATGGCCGACATAACGTAGGCCGCCGCATGGGCTTTCGGGAACATGTATTTGATCTTTTTACACGAGCCGATGTACCACTCGGGAACGTCGTGCGCTCGCATTTCTGCCTCCCATTCGGGCGTCAGACCCTTGCCCTTACGAACGCTTTCCATGATCTTAAATGCCACGGCATTTTCAAGACCGTAGCGGATCAAGTCAAGCATGATACCGTCGCGGCAACCGATTACCTTGGAAATGTCGCAGATGCCGTCCTTGATCAGATCCTGCGCGTTACCAAGCCACACGTCGGTGCCGTGAGTCAAACCCGATATCTGAAGCAGATCGGCAAAATTCTTGGGCTTTGCATCCATGAGAACCTGCTGCAAAAAGCGAGTACCCATCTCGGGAATACCCCAGGTTCCTACCTGACAGCCGCCGATATCCTCGGGCCGAACGCCTAAAGGCGTAGTCGAGGTGAACAGCTCGTAAATGGATTCGTCGTTCATCTTAACGTCCATAACGCTGGTTCCCGAATAGCGCTCCAGCCACTTGTATTTGGTCGGAATATCGTGTCCCAGCTCATCGAGCTTGAGCAGCGTATCATGCAAATACTCAAAGGTAAAGTGTGTCGTTACGATATTGGAATTGGCATCCTCTGCGGGGTGCTGTACGGGGCAGAAATCGTAGATCTCGTATTCCTTGGGAACAACGACGATACCACCCGGATGCTGTCCCGTTGTACGCTTAACGCCCACGCAGGAGGCCACCAGACGGTTCATATCGGCACGTGTGACCGACACGCCCTTCTCTTCCAGATATTTGGCGATAAAGCCGTAGGCAGTCTTATCGGCAAGTTCTCCGATGGTTCCCGCACGGAAAACGTTCTCCGCGCCGAACAACTCCTCGGTGTACTTATGTACCTTGCCCTGCACCTCACCTGAGAAATTCAAGTCGATATCAGGAGATTTATCACCGTAGAAACCCAGGAAGGTTTCAAACGGGATATCGTGGCCGTCACCGCACAGCTTGGCGCCGCACTTGGGGCAGTTGGCATCGGGCAGGTCAAAGCCTGAGCCGACCGAGCCGTCGGTAAAGAATTCGGAATGCTGGCAGTTGGGGCAGTAATAGTGCGGCGGCAGGGGGTTAACCTCTGAGATGCCCGCAAACGAGGCAACGACAGACGAGCCGACCGAACCACGCGAACCGACGAGATACCCCTGGCTTTCGCTGTACCAAACCAGCTTTTGGGCGATCATATACAACACCGCAAAGCCGTTTTTGATGATAGAAGTCAGCTCCTTATCCAAACGCTGATGAACAATTTCGGGAAGCGGCTTACCGTACTGCTTCTCTGCACGCTCATAACAAATACGCTGCAGATCCTCCTCTGCCCCTTCCATATGAGGCGTAAACGTTCCCTTGGGGAACGGGCGGATATCGTTCTCGATCATATCGGCGATCATGTTGGTGTTCTCAACGACCACCTCATAGGCTTTTTCCTCACCAAGATAAGCAAATTCCTTCAGCATTTCCTCTGTCGTACGGAAATACAGATGAATATCGCGATCGAAATCCTTGAATTTCATGCCCGCCTGCAAAATCTTGCGAGACAGCTCGTCCTCGTCGTTGAGGAAGTGCGCGTCACAGGTAGCGACAACAGGCTTTCCGTATTTTTCACCCAACGCCACGATGCGGCGATTCAGATCGCGCAGACCCTCTTGGTCCTTGATCTTTCCCTCGTCGATCATGAATTGGTTATTGCAAATGGGCTGAATTTCAAGATAATCGTAGAAATTAACGATCTCCTCAATGACGTTCTCGGGTTTGTTATCGAGAATTGCTTGAATTAATTCGCCCGCTTCACAGGCAGAACCGACGATCAAGCCCTCGCGATATTTTTCAAGCTCAGTCTTGGGAATTCTGGGCTGACGGCGATAATATTTCAAATAGCTGAACGAGATCAGACGGTACAGATTTTTCAATCCCGTCTTATTTTTGACCAACAGAACCTGGTGATACGGACGCAGCTTGAGCGGGTCGGTATTGGCCAGCATCTCGCGCTGCAAGGCTGCAAAATTATGAATATCCACCTCGCGCAGGCGGTCGCACATGCGGAAGTAAATCATGGCCAGCATTTCGGCATCGTCGCAAGCGCGGTGGTGATGGAATTCACCCAGCTTATAGCTGTTGGCAATGGTGTCCAGCTTATGATTCTTCAAATCAGGGTTAATGTAGCGGGACAGTGCAAGGGTGTCTAGATAAGGACTACTAAAGGGTATGCCGCACTGCTCCGAAAAATAGCGGATAAAGCCGATATCGAAGTTGGCGTTATGCGCGATCAGCAGCTTCTTGGGCTTTCCCTCCTCGTCACCGATGAAGTCAAAGAACATCTGTAGGGCTTCTTTGGTCTTGGGTGCCCCTGCAACCATTTCGTCCGTGATCGAGGTCAACTCCGTAATCTCAGGCGGAATGGGCATCTCGGGGTCGACGAAGGTATCAAAGCGATCCAGCACCTCTCCGCCGCGGATACGCACCGCACCGATTTCGGTCAGCTTACAGGTCTGGGTGGAGAGACCCGTTGTTTCGATATCGAATACGATCATCTCTTCTTCCAGCTCGCCCTCGTAAACACCTGAAACGGCACTTGCCGTATCGTTGACGAAGTAAGCCTCAAGACCGTAGATGACCTTCTGCCCCAGCTTTTCCGATGCCAGCATGGCCTTCTGATAGGCTTGTACATTGCCGTGGTCGGTGATGGCGATGGCAGGCATTCCCCAGCGATTGGCCGTTTTGACGGCAACGTCGGGCGGGATCAGCGCATCCATACTGGACATGGTAGTGTGCAAATGCAGTTCAACGCGCTTTTTCTCGGCCTTGTCCATGCGACCAAGCTTTTTGATCTTGAGAATATCGCTATAGAAGAACGAAAAGTCCAGATCGGTCTTGTTCTTACGGGTTTCTTTTTTGATATAGCCGTGCATAGCGATAGCGGTACCGTTGGGGATCAGCTTGGACAGCTCTTTTTCCTCATCCAGCTCAAGACCGTATTTTTTAACCTCAATACAAGAAACACCGTCGAACACGTCGAACACGACGTTGTATTTATCACTGTTACGCGCTTGCTCCGCGCTATAGCCAAAGGTTTCGCCCAGAACGACAATTCCCTTTTGAGGATGCGTCAAACTTGCCAGCGTCACAGGACTTATATCGAACGCCTGACCAATGAGCACCTCAGCACCGCTGACGTCATACGTCGCGTGGCCAATGCGCCACGTATCATCGCCAATCTTTTCGGGCAATGGAATGGTATCAAAATAGATGGACGGAACGCGCGGAAGCACGGTCGGCTCGTTCGCGTCCGCCGCGCCGTTATCACCAAATTCCTCGCCGTTTCGGCGGCTTTCTATCATACGGTCGTATTCACTCTCCGCACGGGCGATCTGCCGGTCAATGGCCTCCAGACGGTGCTCCATTGAATAGCTCTCCGAGCCCGTCTGCAGCTTAAGATTGTGGTGAATAAACACCTGAATCTTGATGCCGAACTCGCTCTGTATGATGCCCTCGATGACCTGCGGTGTGTGTGCGCTTTCCATCAGGCGAATGCCGTCGATAGCAAAGGGCAGATCGATGTGCAGCTCGTTTTCGTTGAGATTGATCTCATAATGGCGGAAAAAGCCGCGCGCAACGATGCCGACACGCTCGGTTTCAATCAAAATATTCGGAATATATGCCTTGGTATAGAACTGCGCAGGGTAATGCGGCAAAATTCTGACGATCGCCAGATCATACGCCACGCGGATCTCCTCCTCCATGGCATACAGCTCTTCTTTGTCGATCGGCGCAGGAAAATGAGCGGAAATCTCAAGCATCCGCTTTTCTTTATCAGCACGAACGCTATGCGATGTAGCGCTCTCGAGAATGTCACGGTAGCGCATGCCCGGTTCGTATTTTTTCAAAATCTGCAGCAACGACCTCTGGTTCGGCACTGCATTTGATTGCATTTCTGCCATGCTTCTCTCCTTGTAGGTTTTAGAGTTTTCGTGTCTTTTTCAACGCTTGTCCATCGCACGGATTTCAGCAATCAGGCGAGGGATCAGCTCATTCTCGGGCAGCTTTTCGACGATCTCGCCATGGCGGAAAAGTAGACCCTCTCCACGGCCGCCCGCAATGCCGACGTCCGCTTCCCTTGCCTCGCCGGGGCCGTTGACAACACATCCCATCAGCGCGACCTTGATCGGTATGCGGTCGAGTCCCTCGGCTCGTACAGCCGCTTTAAAGCGCTCGCAAAGGGCGATCAGATCGATCCGGGTGCGTCCGCAGGTGGGACAGCTGACAATGTTCATGCCGCTCTGTCCTTCGATCTGCAAGCTATCCAGAATATGCTGTGCGGCAGCAATCTCCTCGACGGGATCGTCTGTCAGCGAAACGCGCAAGGTGTCGCCAATGCCGCAAAGCAGCAGCGAGCCGATGCCGATGGCGCTCTTGGTCCTGCCCATCTCACCGCCTCCTGCCTCAGTCACACCGAGGTGAAGCGGATAGGGGCAAGCCTTTGCCAAAAGGCGATTCGCCTCGACCATGGTTTGCACGTCCGAGGCCTTGATAGAAATAACGATATCTTCAAACTTGTATTTTTCAAGCAAAGCGCTATGATACAAAGCGCTATCGCACAGCGCCTGCGCAGTGGGAGCGCCGTATTTTTCCAACAGATGCTTTTCAAGAGAGCCGCTGTTTACCCCGATACGGATAGGAATGTGGCGCTCCTTACAAGCGATGGCCACCTGTCGGACACGGTCGTCATCGCCAATGTTGCCCGGATTGATGCGAATTTTATCAATGCCCAGTTCGGCGCAACGAAGGGCTACCCGATAGTCAAAATGAATATCCGCAACGATAGGAATTTTGACGCCCTGCCGACGAATGACGGGAATGCACTCCGCCGCCTCAAGATCGGGCACCGTGACACGTACAATATCGCATCCCGCCTCCTGCAAGCGCAAAATCTGCGCTGCGGTAGACAGCGCGTCGTGCGGATCGGTGTTGGTCATGGACTGGATGGCGAGGGGATGATTGCCGCCAATACCTACTCTACCAACCGTAACGGCATTTGTTTTTCTTCGGATGGTCTGATAATTCAAAATTCAGTCCTCGTTTTCGTGTGGATTAGAAAATCAGCGCGATAATATCCTTGCCAACCACAAGCACCATAAGAATCATGAGCAGCACGATGCCTGCAAAGTGGATCTTGCTTTCAATTTCCTGGGAAATCGGCTTGCGTCGAATGCCCTCAACGACGAGGAACAAGAAACGACCGCCGTCCAGTGCGGGAAACGGAATCAGATTGAATACGCCCAGGTTGATGGAAATGACCGCTGTAATGTTGAGCACGTACTGTAAGATCTGCATGGCGTTCCAACCGCTCTGGGTGATGGTATCCTTGACCGCCGCCGTCACACCAATGGGGCTGGACAGCGAGGAAACGGAAAAGCGTCCCGTGATCAGATTAAACAAGCTATCCCAAACCATTTTAACCAGCGAAACCGAGCGATGCCAGGTAACACGGATCAGCTGCCACAGCGAAGGATCCTTGATAGCCCATACCTTAAAGTCGCTCTCGCCGAAAATAATGTCCTGATCCTCAAACTGGGGGAAGACAACGTCCTTCAGCACGATCTTGTTGCCGTCGCGAATGACCGTCAGGTCAACGGGCTCGTTGCCCTGGTTCATGATCTCGTACGTCAGCTCCTCGCCCGTGTAGACAGAGACGTTGTTGACCTTGATGATGGTATCCTCGACACGCAGGCCGTTTTCGGTGTTACTGGTCGAGCCCTCAAGGAAGCTGTGAATGGTCGTCGAGGCCAAAAGATCCTTGGAAAGGCAAACGATGATAAAGACAATGATAAAGCCCAAAATCAGGTTCATCATAGCACCTGCCACGACGATGGCAATACGCTGCCAAACTTTTTTGCGGCTGAAGGAATCGTCGCCCTCCGCATCATCGTTTTCGCCCTTCATGCTGACGTAGCCGCCGATGGGCAGTGCACGCAGCGAGAACAGCGTTCCGTGTTTTTTCGTTTTTTTCTGCAACAGCTTAGGTCCCATACCGATCGAGAATTCCTCGATATGAACGCCGCACCAACGGGCAACGGTAAAGTGGCCAAGCTCATGTATCATGATCAAAATGCCAAAAATCAAAACGGCAGCGATCACATATATCATAATTCAATACTCCTCTATTCTGTGATAACGATGCGGGGCGATGTCAATCCCGCGTTTCAAGATAGACTTGCGTCAATGCTCTTGCTTGTCTATCATAGTCTAAAATTTCATCCAGTGTATGTGCAGATGCACCACCGAAGAGTGCTGATACCGTATGCTGTACGGCATCAAAAATGTCACAAAAGCCGATGCTGTCCTTCAAAAATGCCGCAACGGCGATCTCGTTTGCCGCGTTGAGCACGGCAGGCATGGCGCCGCCGACATTCATGCACTCACGCGCCAAACGCAAGAGTACAAACGTGTCTTCATCGGGCGCAGCAAAGGTCAGCGTTCCGACGTCGGTCAGAGAAAGCGGCTTGATGACGCCCGTCTCACGGGCAGGATAGGTCAGCGCATGCTGGATGCAATGCCGCATATCGGGAACGGCCAATTGCGCCATCATGCTGTAGTCAATATATTCCACCATGGAGTGAATTATACTCTCGCGGTGAACCACAACGTCGATATTCTTCTGGGGGATACCAAACAAATACGAGGCTTCTATGATCTCAAAGCCCTTGTTCATCATGGTCGCGCTGTCGATGGTGATTTTTTGTCCCATCTGCCAGGTCGGATGCGCCAGCGCGTCGCTCACGCGCATTTTTTCAAGCTGTTCCCTTGTTTTTCCAAAGAATGGGCCGCCCGAGGCCGTCAAAACAAGCTTTCTCACTTCTTTATGCGCTCCCGCCGTCAGGCATTGGGCTAGTGCGCAATGCTCGCTGTCCACGGGGCGAATGGTAATTCCCTTTTCGCGCGCCTTGGCCATTACGATCTCACCCGCGACGACCAGCGACTCTTTGTTAGCCAGCGCCAACTGCTTACCGCTCTCAATCACGGCCAGCGTTGGCAACAGCCCCGCCTGACCGAGCATCGAGTTAAGTGCAATATCAGCGCGGCTTTCGTAAATCATATCCAGAATACCCTGAGAACCGCCATAGACCTTGGTGGACGTATCGGCAAGCTTAATCTTCAGTTCCTTGGCCGCGGCTTCATCCGCCATGGCGCAAATGCGGACGCCGAATTCTCTCGCTTGCACTTCGACCGCGCCGACGTTGCGATGGGCGCAAATTCCATCCACAGGAAAATTCAATCGCTTAGCCACATCCAGCGCCTGCGTGCCGACCGAGCCGGTCGAGCCGAGAATCAGGAATGGCGCACGTTTTGTCGTTGCGTTTTCCATCATGCCACCAAAAACAAATTGCTCACAGACGAAATAACGATCAGAACCAGCGCAACTGCCAGCACCGAGTCAAAGCGGTCGAGTACGCCACCGTGTCCCGGGAACAGTTTGCCGTAGTCCTTGATACCGTAGGTGCGCTTAATGGCTGACATCAAAAGGTCTCCGACCTGCGCCACAACGGCGATAAACAGGCCGCTGACGGCAAGCGTAAGATAGTTTGCCGTGACGCTTCCTTTGGAAACAAGCTGAACAATCCAGCCATAGCCAACCATGGCCAGAATGCAGAACAGCGTGCCGCCAATGCTACCCTCGATGGTCTTTTTGGGGCTAACGTCGGGGATGAGTTTATGCTTGCCAAACAAAAATCCGCTGAAATAAGCAAAAGTATCTGTCACCCACGCGCCAACAAAGCAAATGAGATAGACGTACTCCCCTGCCGCCACGCGATAGCGGAGCAAGCTCAGCGCCATAAAGGCGGCGATGATGTAGAAGCAGCTCAAATAAGCGCTGCCGACGTTGGCCAGCGTGATCTTTCCACGCGAGAACGTCATAATGGTGAACAGATATAAGGCCAATACGATCAGCGCCATCAGGCAAACGTGCTCGACCTTGGCACTGTCATACCAATACGGCAGCAAAGGCAGTGCAAGCGAAAGTCCCAGCACAGGGACGGAGAGCGCATATTTTTTGATCAGCTCCGTGCAACGAAGCATCTCAAAGCAGCCGATCAGGCTCAAAAGTGCCATCACGATGGGAAATACGATCGTTTCGGAAAAATATAGCACAGGCAGGAAAACCGCGATAGCAACGACTGCCGTTATAATTCTTTTTAACATATCAAACCTCCAACACAAGCTCGGTCAAACGCCACCGTAGCGGCGCTGTCTGGAGTAAAATTCAAAAATTGCCGCGTCAACGTCCGACGGGCCGAAATCGGGCCACAGCTTATCGGTAAAATACAGCTCGGCGTATGCCGCCTGCCACAAGAGAAAATTGGAAATACGCAGATCTCCTCCCGTGCGAACGATCATATCGGGATCGCCGCTATGGGCAGTGTACAGCGCCTCGCTGATGGATTGTTCGCTGATCGCCCGTTCCTCGCCTTTCAACGTTTCCAGCGCGCGGCACAGCTCTGCGCGTGCGCCGTAGTTGACGGCGATGTTGAGTATCATGCGATTATTCCGCGTGATCTCCTCCAGTCGGTCCATTTTGGCTTTTAGAGCCGGACGCAGCGGCGTACGATCGCCGATAAAGTGGAACTGCACGCTATGATCCTTCAACTCTTTTTCACAGGAGTCGATATACTCCTCCAGCAGATCCATAATGGCCTCGACTTCGCGGGCGGGACGCTTCCAGTTTTCGGTGGAGAACGCATACACCGTCATAGCCTGCAGGCCCAGCTTTTCGCAATATTGCGCCACGGTTTGAAACGCTTTGGCGCCTGCGCGATGCCCTTGCTCACGCGGCAAGCCACGCGACGTTGCCCAACGACCGTTGCCGTCCATGATGAACGCGATATGCGTCAATCGCTCGTCCAGCGTCACGCTTTTTTTGTTTTTGATAAACAGCGACATACAATTCTCCTTTCTTCACATCTGAATAACATAGGAAAGCGGGCGAAACATGAAAGTCACATTTCGCCCCCTTTATGAAAAATCACGTCGATCAGATCGCCATGATCTCCTTTTCCTTCTTTGCCTGGATCTCCTCGATCTTCTTAGTGCACTTATCGGTGATATCCTGAATGGACTTCTCAGCAGCCTTCTGCTCATCTTCGGTCAGAATACCGTCTTTCTTCTGCTTCTTGGCATCCTCGTTGGCATCACGACGAATGTTACGGATAGCAACCTTAGCATCCTCGGCGTACTTCTGAACCTGCTTCTTGATTTCGCGGCGGCGCTCCTCAGTCAACTGGGGGAAAGACAGACGAATAACCTTACCATCGTTCATAGGATTGATACCAATGTCGGACGTCTGAATAGCCTTTTCCATTGCTTTGAGGGTGGTTGCGTCGTAAGGGGTGATAACCAGTGTTCTGGCATCGGCAACACGGATGTCTGCCATGCTATTCAGGGGTGTAGGCGAGCCGTAGTAATCAAAATTAACGCGGGCTAAAACACCGGGATTTGCCTGCGATGCACGAACAGTGCTCAGCGTGGTTTCAAAAGACGCGATGGCCTTTCCCATTCTTTCTTCCATGGGTTTGGTGTCAAACTTCATAATAAATTCCTCCTTATGTGCGGGCTGGTGCCCCGCTTGTTTTATGTCAATTTTTTATTTTCAAATCAATTATGGATCTCGGTGCCGATATGCTCACCCATCACAACGCGATAGATGTTTTCGGGGTCGGACAGACCGAACGCATAGCAGCGAATGTTGTTGTCCTGGCAGAAGGTCGCAGCACTCATATCCAGTGCGCGCAGATTCTTTTCCAGAATTTCCATGTACGTCAGCTCGGCATAACGCGTTGCCGTGGGGTCCAGTTTGGGATCAGCGCTGTAGATGGCGTGGATGTTCTTGGCCATCAGGACAACGTCAGCCTCGATCTCGGCCGCACGAAGAGCCGCTGCAGTATCGGTCGAGAAATAAGGCAATCCCGTGCCACCGCCCAGGATGACGACCTTGCCCGCTTCCAGCGAGGCGATCGCATCGCGCGAGGTGTAAAAATCAGCAAACGTATCCATCTTGACCGCGCTCAGTACGACTGCGTCGATGCCCTCTTGCTCGAAGGTATCCTTGATGGCCAGCGCGTTGATCGTCGTTGCCAGCATGCCCATATGGTCGGCACGGCAGCGGTTCATCTTTCCACCCTGACGGCCTCTCCAGATGTTACCCGCACCGCAAAGAAGCGCGACCTGCACGCCTGCGGCTTGGCATTTTTTGACAACGGATGCGATCTGACGGATAAAATCAAAATTCAGAATATCATCCACGCCCGTGGCCAGCGCTTCGCCGGACAGCTTGAGCAGAACGCGATGATATTTGGGGCTAGCTTGTTTGATCTCCATGTTGAACTCCTCAAAAAAACGCAAGCTGGCGCTGCGTTTGCTATTCTCTTCTATATTTTACTACAAAAGCGTGATTTTGTAAACAGCATTTTGTAAATTTATCGTGTTTTTTTGTTCTTTTTTTGCCTATTTGATTTTTCCGTTTCGTTTACCGCAAGTCAAACAAAAAAAGAGTCCGTGAAAGGACTCCTGATCTCAATTAAAATCAGAAATGACCCTTGATCGCAGCACTTTCACCACCGCAACCAAGGGTCATTTCTGTTCACTCTTAGTATCTAACATCTTTTGTTATCCTCGCTTTCCTAATCTATCCTTTGCCTCTCTCACTCGCATGCCAACAACACACATCACTCAGTTCTCTCAGGAGAATTCTTTTTGTCTGTCATGTTCCGTTCAGCTGCAAAAGACGAAAGTTTCATCTGCATGAATCCTTGTTTCAACCATTCCGAACGTTGGCTTTTTTCACCAACTGCTAAGAATCTTACGAATCTATATCAAGCGTAACACCGCCGTGTTTTTGGATTTCTCCTCCTTATCACTCATTCACACACACTACCGATTCGGATGGCTGTCTTCTATTCATGCTTTTGGGCTTATTTCAATGGCCCATGGGAGTGTACCTTCCTTTTCTTTGATTTGCTGACTTCTTTTCTTACTTGAAATTCAGTTGCCCATTGGACTGTACCTTCCTTTCTACGCCTATAGTATATCACATCTTTTTCCGTTTTGCAATTGGCAGATTGTTTAAAGTTTATAATTATTTTTTGTTCAATTAACAGAATTTTGTGCCATATTACAATTTTCTATTGACAAGATCATATGGCTTGTGATATAATTAATATGTTGTGTTGTACTTTGAGCAACAGCTTATGACACAAAAAAAGAGTGCGTCCATTCGGACACACTCTTTTTTGTTTTACAGGAAGTATTTTTTGTCATGAACGGCATCTTCGCAGACGATGTCTTTCACAAAAAAGAATTACTTACCTGCGGTCATCTTTGCGATTTCCTCAGCAAAGTTCTCTTCTCTCTTCTGAATGCCCTCGCCCTTTTCGAAGCGGAAGAACTCAACGATAGCGATGTGACCGCCCAGTTCCTTAGCAACAGACTCAACGTACTTGCCGACCTTCATGTCCTCGTCCTTAACGTAGGTCATGTCAACCAGGCAGTTGTTGTCGTAGAACTTGCTGATACGACCCTGAACCATCTTTTCCTTGATAGCATCGGGCTTCTTTGCGTTGGCAGGATCGTTTGCGATCTGAGCCAGCAGGATGTTCTTCTCCTCTTCCAGAACGGAAGCGGGAACCTGTTCGCGGGCCAGATAAGGAGTGGGATATGCGCCGATCTGCAGAGCGATGTTCTTTGCGAATGCAGCGAAACCGTCCTTATCAGCAACGTCGGTGTCGAACTTAACCAGAACGCCGATGGAACCGTTACCGTGAACGTAGGTAGCAACAGC
>JAZLDE010000065.1:0-5891 GCA_045614625.1 Eubacteriales bacterium | reverse complement strand
CCGTGTCCAAGTGCAACAGCGACGGCCGGCTATTCAGTTCGTCGGGGAGCATCAGCGCGGTGTCGTCAACCATCATACTCAATAAATCTCCTGTTCAAGCGCGTCAAATTCGGGCGTAGAGAAAAATTCGCCAAGCGTCATGTCAAGACCGTCGCACAGCTTCTTGATGGTGACGATCGAGATGTGCCGATACGTCGGCTTCATCATGCTATATGCCGTGGACGGCGTAACGCCCGCCCGTGTCGCAAGCTCGTTGATCTTGATATTCCGTTCTTTGCAGATTTGCTCAAATCGTTGTACTACAGCATCCTTAACGCTTTCGGGTATCATACTCAATAAATCTCCTGTTCAAGCGCGTCAAATTCGGGCGTAGAGAAAAATTCGCCAAGCGTCATATCCAAGCCATCGCAGAATTTTTTGACGGTAAGCAAGGATATATCGCGGCGCTCACTTTTCATCATGCTGTACGCGGTCGAGGGCGAAACGCCTGCTAAATTTGCCAGAGCATTCAGGCAAATTCCTCTTTCCTTGCATATCTGTTCAAATCTTTGAACTACGGCATCTTTGACTCCCATAGGGCACCTCTATTTTCAGTATTAAGATCTGCTTGATCTTCTACCGATATTGTACCCATTTATTCGCACGTGCGTATGCGCACGTGCGCGAATGAAAGGGCGCCTCGTGTCATTACAAAGCACGAGACGCCAAAGATGTTTCTTTCATAATTCATTTCAAAATAAGACCGCGCCGTGACGCGAATGAAAACTTTTTTTAAACGATGCGCGTTTTTCCTTGACACGGGGCCCATACTTCTTTATAATAACACTATATTTCTTCTTTGGTGCGGCTTTTTCTATCCGCACCTATCATTTTTGAGAAAGGAGTTACTATGTTACAGCTCAAAAATATCGTTAAGACGTACGCCGTCGGCGGCGGTCAGGAGACCGTTCCCGCGCTGCGCGGTGTTAGTCTGGCCTTCCGCAACAGCGAATTCGTCGCAGTGCTCGGTCCCTCGGGCTGCGGAAAAACAACCCTGCTGAACATTCTCGGCGGTCTGGATCGTTATACCGACGGTGATCTGGTCATTAACGGCCGCTCGACCAAGGAATACGGCGACGGCGACTGGGACACCTACCGCAATCACTCCATCGGATTTGTCTTTCAAAGTTATAATCTCATCCCCCACCAAAGCGTTCTTGCCAACGTCGAGCTGGCGTTGACGCTGTCGGGCGTTTCGCGCGCCGAGCGTCGTCGCCGCGCCACCGAGGCTTTGGAGAAGGTGGGACTTGGCGATCAGATCCATAAAAAGCCCAACCAGATGTCGGGCGGTCAGATGCAGCGCGTGGCCATCGCCAGAGCGCTTGTCAACGACCCCGATATTCTGCTGGCCGACGAGCCCACAGGCGCGCTTGACACGGCCACCAGCGTGCAGATCATGGATATTCTCAAGGAGATCTCCAAGGATAAGCTCATTTTAATGGTCACACACAACCCCGAACTGGCAGAAACGTACGCCAACCGCATCGTTCGTCTGGTCGACGGTCAGGTCACGGGCGACACCAATCCCTACACGGCCGAGGAAGCCGAGAGGGATGCCGAGGCGCTCCGCGCTGCAGCACAGCCGAGCAAAAAGAGACGTCAAAAGAAAAAGAACGACGACGGCACGGGCAAGGGTAAGCGTTCCATGTCCTTTGGCACGGCGCTCTCCCTGTCCTTCCAGAACCTGATGACCAAAAAAGGACGGACCCTTTTGACCTCGTTTGCGGGCAGTATCGGCATCATCGGTATCGCGTTGATCCTGGCGCTGTCCAACGGTGTCAATCTGTTCATCGCCACCGTCCAGGAGGACACGCTGTCCACCTACCCCCTGACCATCCAGAAGGAAACGCAGGACTTCTCCGCCCTTTTGGGGGCGATGACAGAAGTTGACACCAGCCACGACTATTCCGACTCGGGTATGATCTACGTTGACGACTCCCTTGGCACCATGATGAATGCCATGAACGCCACCGTCAGCAACAACCTGACCGCCTTCCACGCTTACCTGGAAGCCAACGCCGAAAAACTGGCCCCTTACGTCAACGATATTCAACGCACCTATGATTTTGACCTGCAGGTATTCACCTCGGACGGCAAAACGCAGGTCAACCCCACCGAGATCTTCAAAAACATGGGCGAGGCCTTCTCCGGCATGAGTGAGCTAATGGCCGCCGCACCCATGGGCGGCATGGGCATCATGTCCGAAATGATCGACAATCCCGCCCTGCTCGATCAGCAATATGAGGTGGTAGCCGGTGAGTGGCCTACGGCAGCTGACGAAGTCGTATTGGTCATCAGCGGTAACAACCAGATCAGCAAAATGACGCTGTATATGCTGGGCGTTTTGGACCAGAGCGAGCTGGAAGACATCATGAAGGATCTGATGGAGGATAAGGAATACGACACGACCCCCATGGATCCCTACACCTATGACGATTTTCTCAATATGTCCTTCCGTCTGCTCAATACGGCTGACTTCTTTGTCGAAAAGAAGGGCATGACCTATACCGTTGACGGCGTCACCTATCCCGTTTGGGAGGACGTCAGAGAAAACGTGCTGTCCTACGATCAGGAGACCTTCGTTACCGAGCACGGCATCGAGCTCAAGATCGCCGGCATCGTACGCCCCAGAAAGGGCGTTGCCGCCACCTCTATTTCGGGTGCCATCGGCTACACCAAGGACTTGACCACTCATATTTTGAAGCAGAACGAGGAGTGCGCCGTCATCAACCAGCAAAAGGCGACCCCCGCCTACAACGTTCTCACCGGTCTTAAGTTTGAGCGTACCATTTACACCAAGGACAACATCGACGAGCTCATCCGCACCATCGACAGCAAGACCATGAACGCGATCTACGCCTTCATGACCGAGCAGATCCACGCGATGTTCGAGGAAAATCCGCCCGTCAACGCCGAGAGCTTTATCGGCTTTGCCGCCATGATGAACAACGAGCAGCTCGGCACCCTCATCACCCAGATGCTGAGCATCGCCAAAGCCAATCCCGCCAACACCATGTCGCTGAAGATGCTGACCATGGCACTGTCGCAGATGATGCCGGGCGTCGAGATCACCCCCGACAACCTGGTCGTTCTTCTGCCCGCCATGTCCATCGAGCAGATCATGGTCGCCATCGGCGGCATTCCCAAGTCGGAGCAGGTGCCCATGGATATCAAGGGCCTGCAGGCCATGTGCGGCGAGGAGGCTATGACTGAAATTTACAAGTATATGAACGAGCAGCTACTCCTCATGTCGGTCGATGACACCAACTTCACCACGCTTCTTCGCGTCATGGACGATGAGCAGTTCAACACCTTCCAGGATAAGCTGTACGATCTGGCTCCCCAGACCGATGCGACCCTCGACTCCAACCTCAAGCTGCTGGGCGATGCCGAGATGGCCTCCCCCGCCTCCATCAACTTCTACGCCGTGGATTTTGAGGCCAAGGAATTTATCGAAAGCTTTATCAAAGAGTACAACGACAGCCGTACCGATGAAAAGGATAAGCTGCAGTACACCGATATCGTAGGCAACATGATGTCCTCGGTGACTATCATCGTTGACGCGATTTCCTACGTGCTCATCGCCTTCGTTTCCATCTCGCTGGTCGTTTCCTCCATCATGATCGGTATCATCACCTATATCTCTGTGTTGGAACGCACCAAGGAGATCGGTATTCTGCGCGCCATCGGTGCATCCAAGAAGGATATCTCGCGCGTATTCAACGCCGAGACGCTCATCATCGGCTTTACAGCAGGTGCCATCGGCATCCTGTTCACCGTGCTGGCCTGCATCCCCGTCACGCTCATCTTGCGTGCCGCTACGGACATCGCCTCCATCACGGCCGCACTGCCCTGGGCCGGTGGCGTTGCACTGGTTATCATCAGTATGGTGCTGACCTTCGTTGCGGGTCTGTTCCCCGCCGGCATCGCCGCTCGCAAGGATCCCGTCATTGCGTTGCGCAGTGAATAATTGAAAATATACGCAGCTGCGTATATATCATACCACAAAAAATCCGTCGTTTGCAACAAAACGGCGGATTTTTTTCGTTTGTCAGCTCGGTCAGCCCTCAAACCGCTCTTTTTTTGAAATTTTGGTGAATTCGCCCATGACTTTTTTGGCAAAAATGTGATATACTATATATAGTATGAAAGGAATCGGAACGCACGACACTTTGAAAAAGGGAGGATATGCGCATGTTTTCTATCGGTAGCTACGTTGTTTACGGAAGCCAGGGCGTTTGCCGTATCTCGGAAATCCGCCGAGAGGATTTTTCGGGCACCGCCAGGGACTATTACATTCTGACGCCGTCGGATGATCCCAAAATGGTCATCTACGTTCCAACGGACGCGACGTCCCTCACCTCGCAAATGCGGCAGTTGCTCTCGCTCGACGAGCTATCCGCCCTCATTCACGACGGTGCCGCCTCCAAGCCGATGGAATGGATCAACGATCCTCGCTCGCGCAACGAGCAGTTCCGTCAGATCCTGCAAAGCGGTGACCGACTGCGCCTGTTCTGCCTGCTTCGTGCCATCCACGAACACCGCGAACAACAAATCGCGCTGGGTAAAAAGCTGTACGCCGCCGACGAAGCCATCTGCCAGCGTGCCGAAAAGCTGCTACACGGCGAGATCGCAGCCGTTCTCAACATCAAGCCTGACGAGGTGCAAAGCTATATCCAAAGCCAACTGCGCGCCGAAGGATAACCTCGAAAACACAAGACTTGTCAAGGATTTTTCAACTTTTTTCAAAAAATCCTTGACAAGCCAAGTAAAGTATGCTATACTAACCAAGTTGTAAGAGCAACAATGACTCATTAGCTCAGGCGGTAGAGCACTTGACTTTTAATCAAGGTGTCCGGGGTTCGATTCCCCGATGGGTCACCAAAAAAGGCAACGGCCGAACAAAGTTCGGCCGTTGCCTTTTTTCGATGAACACGAAAGGATCGAACCCCGCAAATCCGCAGGATTTGCTCGTTTTGCGCAAGATGAGGCAACAAATTTGCATTTCTTTGGGCGCAAAACTGGTTCTGATTCCCCGATGCTGCCGCGCTTCTGTCTCTCAAAAACTTTGTGCAACATTACCTTTTCAAAATCCTTGACTCTCTCCCCCTCCCTATGGTATCATAATATCAGTTCCTGCGGCTATGCCGCCCCAAATTTCAGGAAAGGAATCCCCCATTATGAAAAAATACCGCTCTCTTTTTCGCCGTTTGTTGCTGCTGACGCTGTCCATGACGCTTTTGCTTTCATTCGGCGCCTGCAACAAGCCCACGACGCCACCGGACGTAACCCCGCCCGATGACAATCCCCCGGACGATGATCCGCCCGTCAATCCTCCCAAGGACGACGATCCCGTCGTTCCCGAGCCCGAAGAAGGTCGCTACAACCCGCACGCAGACCGTGTCAACGGACAGACGAGCGTTACGCTGCGCGAATATTCCGTCGAGGGAGGCACACTGCTGCAGCCTGATGCGGACGACAGTAACGTTCCTGTAGGTCTCTCCGAGGTCGTTAACCAATACATGACGCACTACGACTCGCTGGGGGTGAATGGTACCGTTACCACCTTCCAGACCTCCTCCCGCTATCAGGACAGCCAGCGCATCAATACCGAGGCCGTCATGGCCTACGTGTCCGTCCCCTCGCAGCTGGATTCCGTTATTCCCTCCTGGTATGCCGCCGAAGATTTTTACAGCATCAACATCATGATGCCCATCAACCGCCACTCGCACGATTACGTCACACAGGACAAGCATAACTTTGATGATATCCAGACCGACAAAGACGGCAAATACATCACCCACTCGACCAGCGATAAGGTCTATTACATGGTCCCCACCGAGGGCTGGATC
>JAZLDE010000064.1:0-3602 GCA_045614625.1 Eubacteriales bacterium | reverse complement strand
CCCCACCGCTATTCTGACCACCACAAAGCTGGCTCCCGAACTGCTGGGGCCGATCGCCGTGGCTGCCTACAGCTACATGGCGCTGATCCCCATGATCCAGCCCCCCTTTATGAAGCTACTCACAACCAAAAAGGAACGCGCCATCAAGATGGAGTCGTTGCGTGAGGTTTCCAAGGTGGAGAAGATCATTTTCCCTGTACTCGTCACGGCTGTCGTCGGCTTGATCGTTCCCGATGCGCTGGCGCTGATCGGTTGTCTGATGTTTGGTAATCTGCTCAACGTCTGTGGTGTGACAGATCGTCTGTCCAAGACGGCACAGAATGAGCTCATCAACATCGTTACCATCTTCCTCGGTATTTCCGTCGGTGCGACGGCTACGGCTGAGAACTTCCTTGCTTGGCCGACGCTGATCATCATCGCTTGCGGTCTGGCGGCATTCTGCGTATCTACTTGCGGCGGCTTGATTACTGCCAAGATCATGAACGTTCTCTCGGGCGGTAAGATCAACCCGCTGATCGGTTCTGCCGGCGTTTCTGCTGTTCCCATGGCGGCACGTGTGTCGCAGAAGGTCGGTCAGAGAGAAGATCCTACCAATTTCCTCCTGATGCACGCGATGGGCCCCAACGTGGCGGGCGTTATCGGCTCTGCCGTAGCGGCCGGTGTGTTCCTGTCCTGGGTATTCTGATCCCACACTACATAATTGAGAAAGGAAACATTGTCAAATGGCTAAAATAAAGATTACAGAAACGGTCCTGCGCGACTCGCATCAGTCGCTGATTGCGACGCGTATGACCACGGCGGATATGCTTCCCATCCTTGAGACCATGGATAAGGTCGGCTACTATTCGCTCGAAGCATGGGGCGGCGCTACGTTTGACGCCTGCATGCGTTTTCTGAACGAGGATCCTTGGGAAAGACTGCGCGCCATCCGCGAGCGTGTCAAGAACACCAAGCTGCAGATGCTGTTCCGCGGTCAGAATATCCTTGGCTATCGCCACTATTCGGACGACGTCGTTGAATATTTCGTACAGAAGTCGATCGCCAACGGTATCGATATCCTGCGTATCTTCGACGCACTCAACGATGCCCGCAACCTTGAGACCGCCATCAAGGCGACCCGCAAGGAGGGCGGCCACGTTCAGGCGGCCATCAGCTATACCACGGGCCCCGTATACGACATCGAATATTACACCAACTACGCCAAGCAGCTCGAGGAGATGGGCGCTGACTCCATCTGTATCAAGGATATGGCAGGTCTGCTGCTTCCTTATACCACCTACGATCTGGTCAAGGCCCTCAAGGAGACCGTCAAGGTTCCGATCCAGCTTCATACCCACTACACCGCAGGTGTTGCGAGCATGTCGACCATGAAGGCAATCGAAGCCGGTGTTGACGTTGTCGATACCGCTATCTCGCCTATGGCACAGGGCACGTCGCATATGCCCACTGAGTCGTTGGTTGCCGCTTTGGCCGGCACCGAGTACGACACGGGCATCGACCTGACCGAGCTCAACGAGATCACCAAGTATTTCACTCCTCTGCGTGAGAAGTATCTGGCAAGCGGTCTGATGGATCCCAAGGTTATGAAGGTCAACGTCAACGCGCTGATCAACCAGGTCCCCGGCGGTATGCTGTCCAACCTGGTCTCTCAGCTCAAGCAGGCAGGCAAGTCCGACCTGCTCGACGCAGTACTTGAAGAGGTTCCGCGCGTTCGTGCAGATTCCGGCTATCCTCCTTTGGTTACGCCGTCTTCCCAGATCGTTGGTACCCAGGCTGTGTTCAATGTGCTCAATGGTGAGAGATACAAGATGGTTACCAAGGAATTCCGCGGCCTGGTTCGCGGCGACTACGGTAAGACGCCCGTAGCGATGGATCCCGAGTTCGTTAAGAAGATCATCGGCGACGCCGAGCAGATCACCTGCCGTCCCGCGGACCTGCTCAAGCCCGAGCTTGACGAGCTTCGTGCAAAGATCCCCCAGTATATGGAGCAGGACGAGGACGTACTGTCCTACGCGCTGTTTGAGCAGGTGGCACTCAAGTTCTTTGAGTACCGCAAGCAGCAGAAGTACGGCATCGACGCAACGGCGGCCGATGCGGCAAACGGCATTCACAGCATCTGATATAAAGACAACTTGCACCCCAAAGGCAGACGCTTTTGGGGTGCATAATTTATTTGCGAATTCAAGATGCTTGCAAAAAAATCTCAAAAAATTCTTCAGATATTCTTGACATATCGACAATTTCATTTTACAATTATGGTATATAGATCATCCCGACAGTATCAAGGAGGAATAAGACATGAACAAAGCATATACGCTTCGGGTTGCCGGACTGGAAAGACAGCTTCCGCTCTGCCCGCTCAACGACAAACTGTATATCGGCGCCTTTATTATGTTTGGCGACGTAGAGCTCACTTGTGCCTGCGCACGCGAGCTTCTTAAGATCGCTCCCGAGCACGACGTTATGATTACCTCGGAGAGTAAGGGGATTCCCCTGATATATGAGATGGCTCGTCAGGCAGGGGAGAACCACTACGTCGTTGCAAGAAAGATGAAAAAGCTCTACATGAGCGATATCATCTCCTGCGAGGTCAATTCCATTACGACGGCCAAGAAGCAGACGCTGTATCTGGACGGCAATGACGCCGCTTCGATGCGCGGTAAGCGTGTACTGATCGTTGATGACGTGATCAGCACTGGAGACTCACTGCGTGCCCTTGAGGAGCTTGTTGAGCATGCCGGCGGTCATATCGTCGGTAAAATGGCCGTGTTGGCAGAGGGCGATGCCAAGGACAGAAAGGACATTCAGTATCTGGCGGTCCTGCCGCTGTTCAACGCCGACGGCGAGGCACTCTGATAAATAAGTAAAAAACATGCACCTCGGAAGTGTTTGTACTTTCGAGGTGCATATTTTATGCTTTAAAGCGCTTTTTTGATCGCTTCGAGCAAATCGTCGTATTCTTCAAAGGCGGGCAGATCGGGATAGTCTTTTTTGATCTGCTCGGTGCTGCGGAACAAAAATCCCGCTTTGCTGTTTAGGATCATGCCAAGATCGTTGTAGCTGTCGCCCGAGGCAATGGTCTCGTAGCCGACCGATTGCAACGCCTTGACGGTCGTCAGCTTAGACTTTTCACATCTCATGCGGTAGCCCGTGATCTCACCGTTTTCCGCGACCTCCAGCGTGTTGCAGAAAATGGTGGGCATGCCCAGCTTTTTCATCAAGGGGGCGGCAAACTGAGTGAAGGTATCGCTCAGAATGATGACCTGCGAGACCTCGCGCAAGGCGTCCAGAAATTCCTTGGCGCCCGGCATGGGATCGATCGTTGCGATCGTTGCCTGAATCTCCTTCAGTCCAAGACCGTGCTCCTTGAGAATGGCCAGTCTGTACTTCATCAGCTTGTCGTAATCGGGCTCGTCGCGAGTGGTGCGCTTCAACTCGGGAACGCCGCAAGCCTCAGCAAATGCGATCCAAATTTCGGGGACGAGAACGCCCTCAAGGTCCAAACATACGATATTCATGTTGCTCATGGTTTTGATCTCCTGTGTAAACTTGGGGTATGGATTTCACGCCAGCAGAGAGGCGATGAAAACGAAAAGATAATA
>JAZLDE010000063.1:0-12811 GCA_045614625.1 Eubacteriales bacterium | reverse complement strand
CGCAGGCTCCTTCCGTCACGCTTCGCGTGCCACCTTCCTCCCGGAGGAAGGCTTTCCGTAAACTCTATTATAACACAAATCGGCAGAGAAAACAAGTTCTCTGCCGAAATTCGTTTGTAGGGGCGACCATTGGTCGCCCGTTTTGGTTTTGCGGTTGTTTGCGGGCGATCGCCGAGCTTGCTCGGATATGATCGCCCCTACGGTAAGCATCCTTATGAGAACCAGCCTAAACCGTTGTGCGTTTTTTGATTCGGTGGTGCTTTTACGCCTTTCTCTTCTCCAAGCAGAATGCCAGAGCGGCGTCAGCGGCGGATGCGGCGTCGTCTGTGTAGCAGTCAGCGCCGATGCTGTCGCAGAATGCCTTGGAGACGGGAGCGCCGCCGACCATGACCTTGACGTTCAGGCCGCGAGATTTGACCTCGTCCACGACGTTCTTCATCTCGCCCATGGTGGTAGTCAGCAGAGCCGAGCAGCAGATCACGTCAGCGTTCAGCTCCTCTGCCGCATTGACGAAGGCTTCAGCGGACACGTCAACGCCCAGATCGTGAACCGTCAGGCCCTTGCTCTCCAGCATCATCTTGACCAGGTTCTTACCGATGTCATGCAGGTCACCCTTGACCGTACCGACAACGGCAACACCGTTGGCCTCGACGCCATCGCGGAGCAGAGCTTCCTTGAGCTCAGCCATACCCTGATTCATAGCGCGTGCAGCGATGAGCACCTCGGGAACGTAAACCTCGCCCGCCTTGAACTGCTCACCGATGACAGCCATGCCGGCAAGCAGACCGTCATTCATGATGGCCTTGGGGTCGATGCCCTCATCCAGCGCCTGACGAACCAGTGCTACAACCTGCTTTGCGCGACCTTCCTGCAGAAGGCTGCTGATATCTTCCAAAATAGACATATGCATTTCCTTTCCCGCCCGTGGGCGTCGGCTTTGCCGAATAAATGTTTTTTGTATATGAATTTTTTGATTTTACTTGCAATTGTGCGTGGGATTTGTTATACTTTTGATAGTCTGAGCGAAAGGGAGAGAACCCATGAACGTCACGATTACCATTAAGCACCCAAACGGCGAAACACGCCTTGATTATACAGCCCCCGTGCGTCTGTCGCAGGCACTTGCCGACGCGGGACTTACGCAGCCCCACCCCTGCGGTGGTCACGGAACGTGTGGAAAATGCACCGTTCGTGTGACGGGCGAGCTGTCGCCTATGAGCGAAACCGAACGCCGTGCGCTGACGAGTGCAGGCCATGGCACAGACGGCGAGCTTCGTCTGTCCTGCTTGACCGAAGCTATAGGGGATATTACGCTTTATTATAACACAACAAAGCCGTCCTTGCAAGGGCTTTTGGCAGGTTTTTCAAGGGATTTTTTATTTGATCCGCCCCAAATTGGAAACGGCATCGGTATGGCGGTCGATATCGGCACGACGACGGTCGCCGCCTATCTGTACGATTTGAAAAACGGCAAGAGACTCGCAAGCCGTTGCGTTGAAAATCCTCAAAAGACGCATGGCGCAGACGTCATCTCGCGTATTGGATATGCCTTGACGGGCGGCGGCGCACAGTTGAGCGATGAGATGCAAAACTGCCTATCTGAGCTTGCCCACGATTTGAGTGTCGAAGCGGGCGTGGTCTTGCCCGAAACGGCGGTCGTGGTAGGCAATACCGCCATGCTGCATCTGCTGACGAATACCGATCCATCTCCCCTGGCGGCGGCACCCTTCATCATCAAGCGCACTTTTGGTGAGTGGGAGCAGGGGCGCTACTACCCGCCCTGCATTTCCGCCTACGTGGGCGCGGATATGACGGCTGCTATTTTGGACAGCGGTATGTGTCAGCGCTCCGAGCAGACGGCGTTGCTGCTCGACGTTGGTACCAACGGAGAAATGGCGCTGTGGCATGATGGCCGACTGCTTTGCTGTTCGACAGCGGCCGGCCCTGCCTTTGAGGGGGCGGGGATCTCCTGCGGCTCCCTGGCTGTTCCGGGTGCGATCTGCCGCGTGAGTGTTCAGGACGATAGAATGAATTATGAAACGATCGATGACAAGCCTGCCACAGGCCTTTGCGGTACGGGACTGATCGATGCGGTCGCGGCGCTTTTGGAGCTGGGCATCCTTGAGGAGAGTGGCTTCATGGAGGACGACGCGCCGCTGGGCGAGAGCGGCCTTTCGCTGACGCGCGCCGATATTCGCCAGCTTCAGCTGGCCAAGGCTGCCATTCGCGCGGGCATTGATACGCTGCTGCACGAAGCCGGGATTGCCTATGAGCAGTTGGATACCGTCTATCTGGCGGGCGGCTTTGGCTCGTATCTGCACCCCGACACCTGCGCGGCGATCGGCATGATCCCCAATGAGCTGATCGACAAGATCAAGGTGCTGGGCAACGCTGCAGGACAGGGCGCCTCGCTGATGCTGCTGTCGAAGGCCGAGCTGAATGCGGCCGAGGGAATTGCGCGACACGCGCAGACGCTTGAGCTGTCGGCCAGCGCGGTGTTTATGGAGAAATACGTGGATAGCATGATGTTTTGACGGGGAGCAGGGGAGTTTAGCTGATTTTTTTTACAACTTCGTTGATTGACGCGCATACTGCTTTGCGCTGCGCTGTACGGCATTTGATGTTCCTTCTTTGTCGTTCAACAAAGAAGGAACCAAGAAAGTGAACTCGGACGTTCCCTCCGAGACCTCCCTGCGATTGCCGCGCTACATGGCATATCAAGAGAGATCAAACATATGCTTTCTATGCTGTGCTTCAAATTTTTCCACCACGCGCGGCAGGCGAGGAAAGCAAAAACGCTTTTGTTTAAATTTTAGTTATCACAGGGCGCGTCGCAGATAGCAAAAGTTTTTATTTTTGCTTGTTGCGTGCTACTTCCGTGTCGGTGTTTTTCTTTAAAACACCGACGCAAAAGCTGAAGACGTAACACTTCGCGCAAACATGAGTGAAGCGACAGCGAAACGACGTTTGTGCGTTCGGGGGTGCCAAGGGGTATTAGACCCCTTGGTTTCTTTCTTGGCTACTTCTTGGGAAATGCCAAGAAGTAGCATATCTGAACAGCGCGACGCGTTGTGTCGCGCCGAGGGAAAGAAAGCTAAATTGTATACTACTTCTCCTTGAGCATCTATTAGCGCCTGTAGGAGTAGTTGTCTGAAAATTTAATCCGAACATACCGGCCCCAACACCTAATATTCGGTGTTGGGGCGGTTGCTTTATTCGTCTTTCGGCGTTTCCTCGTCTACGGGCGGTTGCTCATCCAAGCCAAAGCCCGACATGGCCATCGCCTCTGCCGCTTCTTGCTCGGCCTTCTTTCTCTCGGCCTCCTCACGATTGCGGCGAGCGCGTTCTTCATTGGCCTCGCGTGTGCGTCTTGCCTTTTCTGCAGCAATCTCTTCCAACTGCTCAACGGTAGGCTCGTCGGTCTCCATGGCTGCCTTGAACTGATCGCCGTCCATAATCTCATGCGCAAGCAGGAATTCTGCCACGAACTTGAGCTTGTCGGCGTGCTCGGTCAGCACGGCCTTGGCGTGCGCGTACGCTTCGTCGATGATGCGCTTGATCTCCTTGTCGATCAGCGCGGCGGTCTCGTCGGAGTAGTCCTGCGTCGAGGAGAAGTCTCGACCCAAGAATACGTCGCCACCGTGTCCCGAACCGTAGCGGATAGGACCGATCGCCTCGCTCATACCCAGCTGGGTGACCATCTTGCGAGCAAGCTCGGTTGCGCGCTCGATATCGTTGGAGGCGCCGCCCGAATAGTCGCCAAAGGTCAACTCCTCGGCTACGCGGCCTGCCAACAGCATGGAGATGCGCTCCTGCAGCTCTTGCTTGTAAACGCTGAATTTATCCTCGGCAGGCACGCTGATGGTAACACCAAGCGCGCGGCCTGCGGGAATGATCGAAATGGTGTGCACGGGATCGCCGTGCTTGTTGTAGTAAGAGAGCAGTGCGTGACCTGCCTCGTGGTAAGCGGTGTTGCGCTTTTCGGATTCCTTCATCACGCGGGACTTCTTCTGGGGGCCCATAATGACCTTAAGGAAGGCATCCTCCATATCCTCGGCACCAATGAGAGACTTGCCGCGTCTGGCCGCCAGAAGGGCAGCCTCATTGAGCAAGTTGGCAAGATCCGCGCCCGTAAAGCCGGAGGTTGTCTGTGCGATCTTGGCCAGATCCACGTCGTCCTGCAAAGGCTTGTTTCTTGCGTGAACCTTCAAAATTTCCTCGCGGCCCTTGATGTCGGGGTAGTTGACCGTGATCTGACGGTCGAAACGACCGGGACGCAACAGCGCAGGGTCGAGAATATCAGGGCGGTTGGTAGCTGCAATGACGATGATGCCGTCGTGCGCGCCGAAGCCGTCCATTTCAACCAGCAGCTGGTTGAGCGTCTGCCCACGCTCGTCGTGACCGCCGCCAAGACCTGCACCGCGGTGACGACCGACAGCGTCGATCTCATCGATGAAAATGATGGAAGCGGGCGCCTTGCGGGCCGTTTCAAACAGGTCGCGTACACGGGATGCACCGACACCGACGTACATTTCTACGAAATCCGATCCCGAGATGGAGAAGAAGGGAACGCCGGCCTCACCTGCAACAGCCTTGGCAAGCAGCGTCTTACCCGTACCGGGAGGGCCCACAAGCAATACGCCGTGGGGGATCTTGGCACCGAGGGTGCTGAACTTGGCGGGATTCTTGAGGAATTCCACCACCTCCTGCAGCTCTTCCTTTTCTTCATCCGCACCTGCAACGTCGCGGAACAATACACGGTTTTTGTCGTCCGGGCTGGGCGTTTTGACCCTGGCTCTGCCAAAGCTGTTGGCCTTGCCGGCACCACCGTTCTTGCTCATACTGACGAAATAGTAGATGATCGCACCGATGAGCAGCAGCGACAGGATCAGCGAGGGCAGAATGCTCAACCAGATGGACGAGTTGCTGGGCGGCTCGTATTCACCCTTGAGCGTGCCTGCGGCCATCTGCTCTGTGATAATCTCACCCAGATCCGCGTGGAACAGTGACAGACTCACGACCTCGTAGGACACCTTGGTTCCATCCTTGAGGGTCATGGTCAGGATATTGTTGTCGGACAGAACGAATTCCGTCACTTCTTCGTTGGTAAAGTACTGAATCACCTTATCGTAGGTGGGCGGTTCGGCCGCGCTGTTCTTGAACATGTGCGCCAAGAAGAACACGATCACAGCCACCAGCACGGCGTAGATCAGTACCACTTTTATGTCTTTGCGTTTCATTACATTCCTCCGATCGTCGGGATTTATTTGGTGTAGACCTCGCTCTTGAGGACACCGATATAGGGGAGATCGCGATATTTTTCGTCAAAGTCCAGTCCGTAGCCTACGACGAACTCATCGGGGATCTCCGCGCCTATGTAATCAGCCTTGTAGTCGACCTCGCGACGGCTGGGCTTATCAAGCATGGTGACGGTGCGAACGCTGTGAGCGCCGCGACCGCGCAGATTTTCGGTCAGACAAGCAAGCGTACGACCGCTGTCTACGATATCCTCTACCAGGAGGATGTCGATGTTTTCATAGTCGTCGCGCTTGAGATCGAGGTGGATCTTAAGCTGACCTGTCGAGTGGGTGCCTGCATAATAGGAAGAAACCTTGACAAAGTCAAGCTCGATGGGCATATTGAGCTTTTTGATCAGATCGGTGTAGAAAAAGACGGAGCCCTTCATAACCGCTACGACGATCAGCTTGTGAGGGCGAATGGCGTTTTGTGAGGGAGCGTAGTCTTGGTTGATCTGATCGGCCAGACGAGTAACGATCTCGTCGAGCTGCTGTTCGCTGATGAGAATATGGTCGATGTCATGAATGGGATTGATCATTGTCAAAGTCCTCCTTGGTGTGGTCTGCCGCTTGGGGCAAAATTTCAATGTTCAAGCAAAGCGCGTGGCGAGTGCTTGATGTGACGGGCGCAAACGCGCCGTCGCGTGCACCGCAAAAAGGTGCCCATATCACGGTGTCACCGTCGCAAAGCAGCGGCAAACGGTCACGGAGCGAAGCAGGGATGCCCAGCTCGTTTTGCAGCTTGCGTAGTTTGCGATTGATACCATGCCAAAGCAGCGTGTCGCCCGCGTCGCGGTTGCGCCAGTGCAGGGCGCGTCCCTCGAGCCATGCGGAACACTCTACTATTGTATCAAACATTAGGGTGTCGCGTATGAATGGTTTGTAAACATTTTTATCGTTTTTCGTGATGATTTGGTGTTGTTCCTCACATTCGGCATTTACGCAAATGCGAAAGCCGAGCTCGAGGTAGTCAAACTCGCCCGTGGCAAAGGGGAGATCAAAGGCTTTGGGGCCTTGGATCGCTCCTGCCTCTTTTTGAAAGGACAGAAGCTCACGCTCGGCCGAGACGATGCCACCCGGCACGCAAACCTGCTTGGAGGTAGCTCCCGGCGCGCACAGCGAAAGCAACGCTTCCAAATGGCAATAGGCGAGCGGCTGGCCGCTCAGCTCCTCCACCCAGCGGCGCAACACGCGCTTGGTAAGGGCGGGATGCGGGGTGGCCAGCACAGAGCGCCGAAGCTTTTGGTTGGTCAATGCCTCATTCATCAGCACCTCGGCGTAAAATCCTAGGCACTCGTCGTCCTCGCGCAGCGTTTCGCTCACGCGCGTCACCTGCTGCTCGGGATGCGGCGTTACTTGAGCCAGGGCGGGCAACACGCGGGTGCGTAGGAAATTGCGGGTGTAGGCGGTGTCCTCATTGGTGCTGTCCGTCACGTAGGATAGTCCCAACGCGTGGCAAGCGGCCACGATGTCCTCCTTGCTGCAAGCCAGCAGAGGACGCACCACCCAATGACACGGGTTTTCCAGCGGTCTTGCGGGCGCGATACCGCCAAGTCCTCCCGTGGCACAGCCGCGGATCAAATGAAACAACACCGTCTCCAGATTGTCGTCGGCGTTGTGGGCCGTCAAAAGCAGGGGGATATTTTCCTCTTGCATTACACGGGCAAAGCAATCGTAGCGTACCTCTCGCGCCACCGTCTCAATGGACTCACCGCGCTCGCGCGCAAGGGTCGGGACGTCTCGATGGTATACGTGAATGGGTAGTCGATATTCCTCTGCCAACGCGCGGCAAAACATCTCGTCGCGGTCAGCCTCCTCGCCGCGAATGCCGTGATGCACGTGGCACATCTGTAGGGCGGCCCCCGTAGACTTACATTCCTCGGCTACCAGGTGAAGTAAGAGGCGCGAGTCAGCCCCTCCCGAAAGACCCAGCAAAAGCGGAGTGTCTTTTGCCTGGTGGGCCAGCGCAAAGGGGGAGCGGTAGGCGGCGCGGACGCGGGAGAGGGCGTCGCAAGCGTGCATCGTCATGCTTCGGGAACCGAGCCCGACTCGGCGATGGAGCGGAACTTGGTGTAGCGACCGATCCAACCGACCTTGACGGTGCCGGTCGAGCCGTGACGGTTTTTGGCCACGATGACCTCGGCAATGTTACCCTCGGCCTCGTTGGCGGTGTCCGTTTTATAGTATTCGTCGCGGTAAAGGAAAATGACGCAGTCAGCATCCTGCTCGATAGAGCCCGAATCACGAAGATCGGTCAGCGTCGGACGCTTGTCCGAGCGGTCGGCCGAGCCACGGTTGAGCTGTGCACAGCAGATGACGGGAACACCCAGCTCCTTGGCCATGATCTTGATGTTTCTCGAAATGTCACCAACCTCGTTGGCGCGGTTTTCGATCTTTTTGTCCGAGGACATCAGACCCAGATAGTCGATGACGACCAGTCCGAGATTGTCCACGCGGCGCAGCTTACCCTTCATACCCGTGACGGTGATGCCGGGGGTGTCGTCGATGAGAATGTCACAGCCGCACAGTCTTGAGCTTGCTTCGGCGATGTGGTTCCACTCCTCGGGCTTGAGCTCGCCCGAGCGCAGAGAATAGCTGTCGACCATAGCTTCACTCGAGATGATACGGTTGACGAGCTGCTCAGCCGACATTTCCAGCGAGAAGATGCAAACCTTCTTTTTGGTCGACTGGGCGACGTTGGTGGCGATGTTCAGAGCAAACGACGTTTTACCCATACCGGGGCGCGCACCGACGATGATAACGTCGCTCTTACCCATACCGACCAGCGTTTTGTCAAGGCCCGAAAAGCCGGTGGGGGTACCCTGCGCGGCGGATTTGTCGGTCGACAGCTCCTTGAGATGCGCGTAAACGTCGACTAAAACGTCACGGATGTGACGGAAGTTTTTGGTGTCGCGGCCTTGTGCCAGCTCGAATACCTTGGCCTCGGCATACTCGATGGTATGCTCGGCGTCTTGCTGCTCGGAGTAGGCAATATCCGTGATCTCACCGCAGACGTCGATCAGACGGCGCAGCTGGCTCTTTTCACGCACGATCTTGGCATAGTCCTTAGCGTTTTGCGCACCCGGAACGACCTCGGCGATGGTGCGGATATATTGCTCACCGCCCGACTTGTCATACACGCCCGCCCGCACCAGCGCGTCGATCAGCGTGACGACGTCGATGGAGTGGTCGGCCATATACAGCTCGCGCATGGCAAGAAAGATCTGCTTGTGCTCGGAAAGATAAAAATCGTCCGCGGACACCAGATCTGCCAGCTCGTTGAGGCATTCGGGGTCGATGAGGATGGAGCCCAGTAGAGATTGCTCGGCGATGAGGGAGAAGGGTAGCTTGCGGTCTAAGATGTTATTTTCATCCATGGCTCAAATAAGCTCCTTGGTTGTTTTTATTTTTTCTCGCAGACAGTGATGTGGATCTTGCCGACGATATCCTGGAACAGCTTGACCTCGCGGGTGTAGGCACCGTAGGCGCGGATGGGCTCATCGGAGAGGATCTTGCGCTTGTCGATGGTGATGCCTGCCTGCGCGGCGAGGGCCTCGACGATGTCCTTGGAGGTGATGGAGCCGTACAGGCGACCGTCGCCGCCCGACGACGCGGGGATCTTGACCATAATTCCCTCGAGCTTTTCGGCGGTTGCCTTTGCCTCGGCACGCTCAACGGCGATCTTGTGCTCTTCGCTGGCCTTCTTGTTTTTGATCTCATTCAGGCTCTGCGCGTCAGCGGGCTTGGCTAGCTTTTTGGGAAAGAGAAAGTTGGTGGCGTAGCCGTCGGATACGTTGATGATCTGGTCCTTTTTGCCTTGTGATTTAACGTCTTGCAATAAAATAACTTTCATGGTAATATATATACTCCTTATGATTTTATGCGTTTTTCTACGGACGCTCATACTGCGCGCTTTCGCGCACGCTGAGCTGTGCCGGTTTTTTGTTGCTACTTCTTGGCGTTTCCCAAGAAGTAGCCAAGAAGGAAACCAAGGTGTTCCCCCTTGGATCTCCCTTGGCATTGCCGCTCTTCAAAGATGAAGACGAGAAAGACAGGGACTTTTTACATGCATCTCCCGCCACCAAGCCACCACGAGCGGCAGATATGGAAAGTAAAAGATTTTGCGGGTTTCTTAAGGGCATTAGGCCCAGAATAAAATTAAATTTTCTATGGGAAGAATTTTGCTTGCAAAATTCTTCGAGGGGGGCAAACTGAACTTTGGAAGTATCTTTGTTACTAAAGCCCACCATATCTTCGCCTATTCTTTGCGACAAGGCAAAGAATAGGCAATCTGCTTTTACCGAACGCGCGCAACTTGTTGCGCAGGGTGAGGCTGTAGGAGAAGATGTGAAAATTTTGGAATATCTGAATTTACTTCCTCTCCGCCTCATCATTGTCCAAATAATCATCGATCGCAGCCTTGAGCAGCTCACACGCGTATGCCAGCGTGGTGTCCTTGATCTGCGCACCGGCCATGTCGAAGTGACCGCCGCCGCCCAGCTTTTCCATGATGATCTGCACGTTGATGGCATCGCCCGAGCGAGCCGAAATGCTGACGCTGTCGCCAATGCTGACCAGCGCGAAGGAAGCATCGATGCCGCGTACCGTCAAAAGTCGGTCAGCAGCCTTGGCTGCCGCCACACGCTCGTTGATCTTCTCGGCGCGCGAGTTGTCCGTACTCAGCCAGGTGATGGCCACGCGTCCGCGATAAATGCGGGTGCGCGAGCCGAAGTCACTGGCGGTGATCATTTCATCCAGCGTTTCGTAGAAGAACAGACGGGTCACGTTGGTATGCGCGCCCTTTTCGTACAGATAGTGAACGGCCGAGAAGGTTTGTGCACCCGTCGAGTGGGTGAAGTTCTTGGTATCCAGCATGATACCTGCAAGCAGCAATGTCGCCTCTTCCTTGCGCAGCTCGTCCGCATAGGGGCTTTGCTCGATCATTTCGGCGATCAGCTCACTCGCAGAGGATGCGGTGGGGTGAATGTAACTGAGCACGGGGGCAAAATCGAACACCTCGAATTGACGGTGGTGGTCGATGATAGCGATGTTGGCGACGTTTTTGACAACGTCGGGAGCCTCTACGATGTTTACGTTGTTAACGTCAACGATGATGAGCAGGGAATCGGAGCGCACAAGATCAAGTGCGTTGTGGGCATCGACGAATAGCTCGTCGTAAATGGCGTGGTTGCCCAAATGCTCAGCGCAAATGCGGAAGTCCTCGCACGCTCGGTTCATAACCACGCGGACGTCCGTTTTGCTCTTGCCGACCGCACAAAGTGCCAGTCTTGCAGCGCCGACGCAGGCGCCGATGGCGTCAAAGTCAGGATTGCGGTGGCCCATGATGATAACGTTACCAGCCTGCGCGATGAGCGAGCAGAGTTGGTTGGAGTTGACACGGGAAATGATGGACGTGTTGCTTTGGATGGTCTTGACGCGACCGCCGAAGAAGGTAACGCCGTCCGCCTTTTTGATGGCAACCTGGTCGCCGCCGCGCTGCAGTGCGATATCCAGCGCCGCGCTGGCCGCCGCCTCGCGCTCCTTAAAGGATCCGCCTATCGTGGAAATACCCATCGAAATGGTCACGGGAAAACTGTTGTCGCCCAGCTTGACCTGACGGACGCGGTTGAGAATGCTGAAGTTGTCCTCAACGCAATGCTGAAGTGCCTCTGCCGAGCAAACAAGCAGGAACTTGTCGCGGTCGTACTCGCGCAAAAGTCCGCCCATTTCGCCGGCCCATTGCTTGAGAATGTTTTCGATCTCGTTGGCGGCCGAGCGGTGGCTGACGCGAACGTATTGTGCCAGCTCCTGAAGGTTGTCCAGCACGATGTAGCCCACGATGGGATTTTCGCGCTCCATCTTTTCACGCAGCTCCAGATAGTCGGAGACGTCGTGGAAGGTGATCATATAGAAATCCTGTCCGCGCAATCTCATGGCGTACGAGATCAACTCGTAGCGGCGACCGTCGCGACCAAGGCGTACGTGAAATCCGTGCGCACCGGGAACGACCTCGCCCTCTGCATCCAGTGCGCGTGCAAAGCGGACCTCGCGGGGCTCGCCTGTGCTGCGGATGATGTCCTGGATGGAGATGGAGCAGAAAGAGGACAGCGGAACGTTGCAAATGGGAGATTTAAAGGATAAAAGATCCTGCAGAGCGCGGTTGATGACTTTAACTGTGCCCTTGTTGTCGGAAATGGCGTAGGGCAGATCAATGACGTATTTGAATACGTCGCCGATCTCGGTCGTCATGTCCTCGGCCGCCAGCATAACCTCGTGCAGTCGAGCAACGCGCAGCAGATACGCCAGCAGCATCGCGCCGCCCGCGATCGCGTAAAAGGCGAAGAGCGCAAGACCGTACAGGACAAAATCGCTGTTTGGGTCGATCAGATAGCACAGGATCTCAAGCGCAGCGAGCAATATGACACCGATGGCATAGCATAGCGTAAAGGGCAATTGTGCGTCGTACTGCGGGGCACGCGGCGTTTTTTGTTTGTTTTGCATGATATTCCTCCTTGCAATACGGCTTGTCCGCATCAGCGGAGCCTGAAGTGAGTGAGGGAAAATTAGTGGTTATCGGATCCGTCGAGATCAGACGGGGGATGTCCTTGCTTGAGTAGCATGCGGGCGATCAAGGGGCGGGTCAGCGTGGTGAGCGCACCCGAGAACGAGATGCAGAATACCAGCATCATAGGCTGGAAAATGGCACAGCCGATCAAAATGAACAGCCAAACCTTGGACATGCCGCGGCGAATATCGCCGACTAGCTTATACACGCCGATGAGCGCCATGCCGGGCATCAGAATGATCAGCAGGTTGTAGACGACGGCACCGAACATGGTCATCTCGCCGGGGAATATCGCTACAACGAAGCAGATAACGTAGATGATGGCCGAGAGAATACTGTGAACGAACAGCTGTGACGTTTTGGTCATCAGCTCCGCCATGCCTGCCGAAGAATAGGTCTGAACACACATCAGCTGGGCGGCGTATGCCAACAAATTGAAGGCACCGATGATCAGCGCGGGCAAAATATTGAACACGAATTCAACCTGCGCGGTTGCGAGCATCTTGATGGGAATATCCGCGTCCTTGTAGAGGCTGGTCATGGCCTTGGTGTAGGGTTCGTATGACAAAAGTGCTTCGATGGCCTGCTGGCGAGAAAGCTCAAGCGCGCGGAACAGTTCGTCAAAGGTGATCGAGCCGGCCGTTCTATAGTAGGAAAGCGCCAGCACGAAGACCAGGCACAGCCCATACATGAACGAGGTCAGGCAGATCGACCACACACGCGGGCGATTTCGCATGATGCAGTACGCCAGAATGCCCATCGCAGGGAAGGGGACGAGCGTTAACGCGGCGGTGACAAAATCGCGGCTGATGAGCAACGCGGCGCCGTAGACGATGACGGGAATGAGATAGAGCGCCTTGGCGCGGCAGGCGGTGAGTAAAAACGCACCGATACCGACGGCGACGATCGAGGCGAGCACCGTCGTAGCGACGATCAGCGGATCTGCGCC
>JAZLDE010000062.1:0-5980 GCA_045614625.1 Eubacteriales bacterium | reverse complement strand
GCAACGCTGGTTCGCAAGATCGCTGAGAACTATGAGCTGCCCTACTATACCCTGTCTCCCACCTATTCCGTTTGTAAGGATCACGGCTACATCGCCGGTGAGGTCTACGAGTGCCCCGTCTGCGGCAACAAGACCGAGGTCTACAGCCGTATCACCGGTTACTACCGCCCCGTTCAGAACTGGAACGACGGTAAGTCGCAGGAATATCAGCACCGCAAGGTCTACGATATTGCGAACTCCAAGCTGACCCACGGCGCACCCAACACCGAGGTGAGTGAGATTGCCGAGAGCGCACCCACGATCGCTGACGGTACCTACCTGTTTGCAACGGCAACCTGCCCCAACTGCAAGATTGCCAAGTCGCTGCTGGATAAGGCAGGCGTCGTTTACGAGGTTATGTACGCCAATGAGCACGTTGACATGGTTAACGCCCTTGGCATCAAGACCGCGCCCACGCTGGTCGTCGTCAACGGAGACGAGGTTCACAAGTGCGCAGGCGTGTCCGAGATCAAGAAAATGCTGAATCAGTAAGGATAAAAACGGATATGTATGATATTATCACCATCGGCGGCGGCCCTGCGGGGCTCGTCGCCGCCGTGTATGCCCGCCGCGCGGGCAAAAGCGTGCTGGTGATCGAAAAGGCCACCTTCGGCGGACAGATCACCTACTCTCCCAAGGTTGAAAATATTCCGGGATTCGTCAGTCTGACGGGCAACGAATTTGCCGAACGGCTGGTTGAGCAGGCGTTGGAGCTTGGCACCGAGGTCGAAGCGGCCGAGGTTATTGCCCTGCGCGACAACGGCGAGAGCAAAACGGTCGTGATTGACAGCTGTGAGCACTTTGAGGCTCGCGCGGTCATTATCGCCACGGGCGCGCGTCATCGTCTTCTGGGTCTGGAAAACGAAGAAAGACTGATCGGTCAGGGCATTTCGTTCTGTGCCGTTTGCGACGGTGCGTTTTATGCGGACAAGGTCGTCGGCGTGGTCGGCGGCGGTAACTCTGCACTGCAGGAGGCGCTGCTTCTTTCCGAGCTTGCCAAAAAGGTCTACGTGATCCAGAATCTGGACACGCTGACGGGCGAGGTCGCACTTCGCGAGCAGCTGATGGCCAAGGAAAACGTCGAGATCATTCTCGGCACCGTGGTCGACAGCCTGCGCGGTGAGGACGAGCTTCGTGCCATCACGCTCAAAACGCTGTCCAATGGAGCGACACGCACGCTGGCGCTGGACGGTCTGTTCATTGCCATTGGTCTGGTTCCCCAAAATGAACCCTTTGCTAAGCTCGTCGAGCTGGACGAGCGGGGCTACGTCTGCGCGGACGAAAACTGCGCGACAAGCGTTCCCGGTGTGTTCGTGGCAGGCGACAGCCGCCATAAGCGCATCCGCCAGGTAACGACGGCTTCTGCTGACGGCGCGGTCGCGGCTCTCGCGGCTTGCGATTACGTTGACTCGCTGAAATAAAATAAGAAACGGCATGGCATCCTACGGGTGCTGTGCCGTTTCTTTGTTTACTCCCACTTGACCACCGTGATCTCAATGACCCGACCGTCCGTTGATCGCGTCGCGCCGATCGGCTTGCCCGTGGCCTCGTCCAGCGTCAGCACGGTGCCGTCGAGCAGCGTCAGCGCGATCGTGTTTTGTCCGCGTGTGCTTGAAGTGATCGCCTGCTCGCAAAGCAGCATGGAAGCGATGGTGCCAAGGCCTGCCGCGTCCCCCTCACCCGACAGATCGTCAAGCGAGATCGACCAATCCCCTGTTTCGGCACGGTAACGGACGCTCACGCCCGCGAGCGCGTCGGGGGCAGTGAAGGTCAGGCAGGCATTGGACATGTACTCCATGCTTCCCTCCTCTCTTCCCTCGCTGTACAGTATCGCGGCGAAGGATACTCCGCTCACCTTGCCCGTCAGCGTCGCACGCGCGTGCGCGTCAAGATAGCAAAAATAGCGCGCGGGGCTTCCTTTTTGGCACCCAAGCAGGCAAAGCATTGTCAGAAGCGCGCATAGCCAAGCGGCCGGTCGCATTGTCGTCTGTTTTTTCATAATTCCGCCCCCTTTCCCTTCAATGTATGCGCAAGAGTGGGAAAATATGGGCGCGGAGTGCAATTTTTGTCCGAAAAGTGCCAGATTTTGCACAAAATCCCTTGCAATCGTCCAATGTTTGTGGTATGATAGTTGAGACGTTGACAAAGAGAAGGGGGGAGCGCATGAGCATTCCGTACGAAAACAGAACGGTGGATTTTTATCACCGAGACGACGACAGCGGCCGTCACCCGCTGGCTTGTTCGGCGCACCTGCACGTTCACATCGAGCTGTTTTATCTGATCGAGGGTAAAATGCGCGCCTATATCGACTCGTCCGAGTATACCGTCTGCGCGGGCGATATTCTGATCGCCTTTCCCAACCGCGTGCACCGCTTTGAACGCATCGAGCCCGAACGCTATCTCTTGTTCATCATCCATCCCGATCTGATGCCGGAGCTGGCCGAGGTATTTGCCAAGCAAACGCCTGCTTCGCCACTGGTGAAAAACGCCGACAGTGACGCGTCGCTGCTCTCGCTGTTGCAGCTGATGAGAACGATCGACGCCCCCACGCCCTATCGTGACGTGACGCTCAAGGGGCTACTGCTTGCCTTTTTCGGGCGATTGCTCGAGAGGATTGAGCTGGCCGAGCCGCGCGCTGAGGATTCACACGCCATTCGCGAGATTGTCAATTTCTGCTCGGAGCACTTCGCCAAAAATCTGTCGCTGGAAACGCTGGAGGAAGCGCTGCACCTGAGCCGTTACTACATCTCGCATCTGTTCAGCGACAAGCTTAACATCCGCTTCAACGATTACGTCAATTCGCTCCGCGTGTCTGAGGCCTGTCGTCTGTTGCGAACGACAACGCTGAGCATGACCGATATTGCCGAACGGGTCGGATTTAATACCCTGCGCACCTTTAACCGCTCTTTCGTGAAGCAAATGGGGCAATCGCCCAGCGAATATCGCCGCCGATTGAGCGCGGCAACAACCACGGAAAACTAATCTAATGAAAAGTGAGGATTTTTACCATGAGTGACATCAAAGACGCAAGCCTTGCCCCCTCGGGCCGAGATAAAATCGCCTGGGTCGCCGATTACATGCCCATTTTGAACCGCATCAAGGCGGAATTTGAAAAGACCCAGCCCTTTGCGGGCCTGACCATCGCCATGTCCATCCACCTCGAGGCCAAAACGGCCTATCTTGCCAAAACGCTTCGCGCAGGCGGTGCCCGTGTAGTTATGACGGGCTGCAACCCGTTGTCGACGCAGGACGACGTTGCCGCCGCCATGGCAACCGACGAAGCAGGCTTTGAGGTTTACGCCCGCCACGGTGTGAGCGGCGAGGAATACACCAAGCATCTGAAGGATACGCTGTCCTGCCATCCCGATCTCATCATTGATGACGGCGGCGACTTGATCTCGCTGCTTCACGGTGAGTGCCGCGAATACGGCGATCGACTGATTGGCGGCTGTGAAGAGACCACTACGGGCATTCACCGCCTGCAGTCGCGCGAGGCGGCAGGTATGCTCGATTATACCATGATCGACGTCAACGACGCTGACTGCAAGCATCTGTTTGACAACCGTTACGGCACGGGCCAGTCGACGCTGGACGGCATCATGAACCCCACCAATCTGATGATCGCGGGCAAGGTGTTCGTCATCGCGGGCTACGGCTGGTGCGGTCGCGGTCTGGCTATGCGTGCGCGCGGAATGGGCGCGGTCGTTGTAGTCACCGAGATCGATCCCATCAAGGCCATCGAGGCTATTATGGACGGCTTCACCGTTCTGCCTATGGACGAGGCTGCCAAGCTGGGTGACATTTTCGTCACGCTGACGGGCTGCCGCGACGTCATTCGCCGCGAGCATTTCGAGGTCATGAAGGACGGCGTGCTGCTCGCTAACAGCGGCCACTTTGACGTTGAGATCGACAAGGTCGCGCTGGCCGAGCTGTCGGACAAGGTATACGAGCGTAAGCCGCACATCACGGGCTATCATCTGAAGGACGGCCGCACGTTCAATCTGTTGGCTGAGGGTCGTCTGGTCAATCTGGCCGCAGGAAACGGTCACCCTGCTGAGATCATGGATATGTCTTTTGCGATTCAGGCCAAGGGGCTGGAGTATCTGGTCAAAACCAAGGGTCAGCTTTCGCATAAGCTGTATGCGGTTCCGCGCGAGATCGACGAGGAGGTCGCACGCATCAAGCTGGAGTCCATGAACGTTCGCATTGACGTTTTGTCGGATGAGCAGAAGGAATATATGGAGAAGGTTGAATAAGATGCCGAAAAAGGAGCTTGCTTGAGTAGGCTCCTTTCTTCGTTCGGCGACAAAAAAGCATTTTTGCCTTATGAGCTCATGAGGCGCAAAACCAAAGAAATGCGCGGTGCCCGCATGAACCGGCCGACAGCACCGCATACTTGATATATAAAAACAGAAAGGACGCTTTTATGAAAATTCTATTATATGACGCCAAACCCTACGACCGCGAGAGCTTTGATGCTCACCTGCCCGATTATCCGGGCATCACGCTGGACTATATCGACGCCGATCTGACGCCCGGTACGGCGAGGCTCGCGCAGGGCTACGATGCCATTTGCGCCTTCGTCAACGCCGATCTCGGTCGTGATATGCTGAGACGGCTGCACGAGGTCGGGGTAAAGACCATCCTTCTGCGCTGCGCGGGCTTCAATCAGCTGGATGCCTACGCGGCGGATGAATACGATATGACCGTTTTGCGCGTGCCGGGCTATTCGCCCGAGGCTGTCGCCGAGCACGCCATGGCGCTGGCGTTGGCGGTCAACAGGAAGCTACACAAGGCATATATCAAGGTGCGGGAAAACAATTTCAGCTTGGTGGGGCTGACGGGCATGACCTTTCACGGCAAGACGGCCGGCATTGTCGGCACGGGCAAGATTGGTCAGGCCATGTGCCGCATCTGCCGCGGCTTCGGCATGAAGGTGCTGGCATATGACAAGTATCCGAGTGAGACGTTGGCGGCTGAGGGCGTGAGCTACGTGTCGCTGGAGCAGCTGCTCTCGGCTTCGGATTTGATCTCGCTTCATTGCCCGCTGACCGATGAGACCTACCATATGATCAACAAGGATACCATTGAAAAGCTCAAGCCGGGGTGTATTCTCATCAACACCTCGCGCGGCGCGCTGGTGGACAGCACCGATCTGATCGCGGGTATTCGCTCCCACCGCTTTTTCGGGGTGGGGCTGGACGTGTACGAGGAGGAAAACGACAACGTGTTTGAAAACCGCGAGGACGATATTTTGGAGTCCTCCATCACCTCGCGCCTGCTGTCTTTCCCCAACGTCGTCGTCACCTCCCATCAGGGCTTTCTCACCCACGAGGCCCTCGATGCGATCGCCCGCACTACGCTGGATAACGCCATGAGCGTAGTCGAGCATTCCCCTATCGAGGCAAATTTGGTGAAGGTTTAAAAGGAACGATGAGGGGGACTTCTTGAAAGAAGTCCCCCTACGACCCTTCAAAAGCTTTTTAAAAAAGGAACAGACGTATTCGCTCTTGCAACTGCTTCTAACGCTGTAAGGGGACGAGCCTGCGCTGTTCAGTAGAATAGCTCCCGCAAGAAGTGGGGCCTCTCCTCGTTTCACTCGGCATCAATTTGCTTTGCAAATTGACTCCGTCCCCCTCCCCCACGCCGCTCTACGTACGTAGGGGCGCATTCCGTATGCGCCCAAACGCCAATTAAACGGGAGGAGCAAGCCCCTCCCCTACCAAGAAAGCAACATATTTTGATCCCCATATCTGCCGCGCGTGGTGGCTATACGGCGAGAGAAGGAGTGAAACAAAATTTCCCACAACTACTCCTTGAGCCTCGCCCAGCTTTGCGCGCTCGGTGAAAGCAATTTATGCTACTTCTTGGCATTCCCCAAGAAGTAGCCAAGAAACGAACCAAGGGGTCTAATACCCCTTGGCACCCCGCAAAACTTTTC
>JAZLDE010000061.1:0-8476 GCA_045614625.1 Eubacteriales bacterium | reverse complement strand
TGCCAAGCGCGCTATCCAGATAGAACGGAATGGCAGCAACACCGTCAATGTTGGAGTAAGTCAGCTCGCCGCCTGCATACAGGTAATCGTACGTACCCGCCCAGCCGGTGTTATTGTTATCCACGACAGTAAGGGTACCTGCAGTACCGTCAGCCGCGATAGGATTGAACGTAAACTCATATACGGAAATACCAAAGAAAGTAACCTCGTACTTACCGTTAAGAACGTCGGAAACGTCAAATTTCGGCAGTTCCATCGCTACAACGGTCAGCGTTGCCGTAATTTCGGGATTTTCCTTGGAGGCAATGGTGATCACGAAGCTGCCAATCTCAGTGGTGTGCAGCGTGTAGGTGCCATCACCATTATCGGTCAAAGTTGCACCGGTCACACCGTCAGCAAGGGTTGCGGTGAAGGAGCTGTCAGCGTATGCGTTGACGCCTGCGCTGAAGATAACGTTTGCCGCACCGTTGTCATCAATATAAACGGTGTGCTCGCTCTTATCGGCATAAATGCCGTTTTCGCTGACCGTAGGATAGATCTCGGTTACCGCAGGAGCGGTGATCTCAACAGCAATCGTTCTGGTCGTCTGTGCCGTTTTGATCGTCAAGGTGTAGGTTCCCTGAGTGCCGCCGATCAGCATAATAGAGCCATCCCAGTAGGAAACCGTACCGCCATCATAGGTAATATCAACATTATCCAGTGCAACGACCGCCGTTTCGGGAAGCACGTCGCCGAAGCACATCGAGAACGTCTTGCCTGCCTCAAAGGTAATGGTATCGCCCAGGGGAGTTTCACTCAAAATAGGATTGCTTCCAATCCAAAAGCCCTCGTCATCGAAAATATCCTCGTAGCCAAGCTCCTGATACAGATTATAATCCGTCATGAATACGGCCTCGGGGTTGTACTTGAATGCCAGATCACGCTTGCCGCTCGTCTGCTCAACGTAGTAGTTATATACCGTGTTGGGAACGAGGTTGGTGGTGTGATAGGTCGTACCGTTTTCATCCGCCTCGCAGTTATACTTGGCAGAAGCAACGTAAGCATACTTGTAGGTATAATCCTCGCCCAAAGCGAAGGCAACCTGAACCTGATACAGAGTCTCTACCGTATCAGCGTACATAATGGGCTGGGAGAAGGTAAAGACGTAGACGGGCATGCCCTCGTAGCTGACGATGAACTCGGTCAGATCAGCATTGGGATTTGCTTTTGCCCTCTCGTAAAGACCGGTGATCAGGGCCGTGACACCGTAGAAAGTATCCTCGGCATCGTCATCATCACCGAAGACCTGAGAGAATGCATAGCCGTCAATCAGCGAGCTGGCAGGCTCGTACGCCTTACCTACAGAGCCGTCGGCATATTCCTCAATACCGAACATTGCGCCCTTGTGGAGCATGTACCAATAGTTTACCTGCTCGTCATAGTTCAGATTTTTCTCGGAGATCATCGAGCTGTTAGCGCCCAGCAAATAGTCGATCTCTATCTGATACTTGGTCCAAGTATCATACCGGAAATCAACGTGTCCGCCGTTAACCAGGCTGTCATAGTATTCGCCCATTTCCACAGCCTTATCGACCGTGATGGTTCCCTTGACAAAGCCGCAAACGGCGCAAAGTCCCATATCGTCGTAGTCGTGAGCCTCTTCGTCCTCAACAACGCTGTGGCCACACTCTGCCGCATGCCAGTGGTTATTCGCGTCCATCGCCCATGCCTCGGTAATGAAGCTGTGCTCGTGACCGCCGTCGTATGCGCAAACGTCGCACGCGCCATCGTTATCGGCGTCGGTGTGCGTTGCCTTATCCTTCACGTCGACGGAGCATCCGCAAGTCACTGCGTACCAGTGGCCGCTCTCGTCCGAGGTGAATTCGGTTGCATAGGTATGCGTATGATTGTAGTCATATCCGCAAACGTCACAGATGCTGTTCTTGTCCGCATCTGCGTGTGCTGCTACGGAAACCTTCGCGGTGGCGCAATCCTCGCCGGCCTTGCAAGTTGCCGCATGCCAGTGATTGGTCTCGTCCATCGACCAGACGTCACCATAGGTGTGTTGGTGTGCATCAACAACAGGAGCGTCGTCGTCGCAAGATACGAACATCATCGTAACAAGCAACAGCGCACATACCAACAGAGCAATATATCTCTTCATAATAAAGAGCCTCCTTGGAAAATTTATTTCAAAACAGTTTGAAATCAAAATTGGTGGGGAGCGGGATACCCTCCCGCCCGGGGAAACGGATCGGATCCGTCATTTTTTCACATAGTAACCGCAGGCAAACAGCCATTGATCCTCTTCCGTGGCGTCGACCTTAACGGTGGGGTTGGATTCTACCCAGCCCTGTCCATCGGCAAAATAGCGCTGAGACACGCTAAATCCCTGCAGGAAGTGTCGGATCTCCTCGGTCACGGCGTAGACACCGTCCGAATTGGTAAAGGACGCATACCCCAAAAGTCGCTTGGGAATTTCGCCGTTGGCCGCTTGAATTTCAGCCACAATATCGTCGGGAAGGCGTCTGCAGTCGACATGGCAGCTCGTGCAGGACTCGCCGCACACGCCGTAGCAGGCTTTGGAAGACAGACAAGGACACTCCATAAGGCAGAAGTACATGCCTGCGTCACCCGGCTGGTCAACCAACAAGGCCGGCAGCCCCTGAATGAACAGCTTATGGTTTTCGGTTCCGTACACGGTCAGCGACTTGTTACCGGGGTCCTCTATATGGGTAAAGTCCAGCTCAGTAAAGCGATGCGGCTGCGAGATCTTGGCATATAAGATCTCACCGTAAGTATCGGTCTCGGCGTTATAGACGTGATAGTATCCATCGCCGCCCTCTTCCTTGGGCCACAGCTTAAACATGCTGCCATCGTACTCGTACCGTCCCTCGACACCCTTGGTCGTCGTTTCCGCCCACTTGAAGGTGTATTCGTTTGGATCGTATTCGGGGGTCTGAATGAAATCCTCGGTGGGGATCATGATCTGCGCACTGCTCAGCCCCAGCGAGAAGGAGCCGTTGAGCTGAATGGCGATATCCACGTATATGGGATAGATACCGTTCTTGGAATCAGCATGAACTGCAAAGGTAAACACCGCCTGACCGCCCGTGCTGATCTGCTCGTCCGCGATCTCGACAATATGTTTGAAATTCTGGGTATAACCCGAGGAAATGCCACCGTCGTTAAGCGTATAGGAGAAGGTCTTATAGGCCACCGATCCTGTATAGACGTCAACCATAGGGTTATAATTGCCCTCTGCCGTGCTCACCCAGGATTCGACCGAATACGTACCGCTGGTATTGGGCGCATATTGGAAGAACACCCGGTGATCAGCGTCGGTCAGCTGAACGCGGTACACGCCCGTTTTGCTGATCTCAATGCAATCGTACATGCCCGTACCATAGCCCGAGGTGCGGGTTGGCTTGTAAATATCAATGATAATATTCTTTTTATCGTTGGTCGCCACGTAGGCGTTGGGGTTATACAAATACCCCTCTGGCAGCCCCTTGAGAGTCACCTGATAGTCACCGTCCAGCCCCGACACGCGAGCCACGCCGTCCGTTCCGAAGTCAGCCACGTAGAAGGAAAATCCGTCCGTCCACTGGGCCTTCATCTCATCCTTGGCTTTGGGGATATACGGTTGGCCGTTATAGCGGATGGAAACGGTAAAGGCGTCCGGATCATCCGTCAGATCGTCCGAAGAGTCAGGCGGCGTGTCCGGCCCACTATCGCCCGGCCCGTCCCCCGGTCCCTGCAACGGCGGTCGGTATTCGCCGCACGCCGTCATGGATACGAGAAGCAGGACGATGAGCAAAAGTATGATGCTTTTTTTCATTTGAATCTAACCATTTCTTTCTTTTGTTTGGTCACAGCTCTATCGTCGCCGCGATCATTTCGTTTTGGCAGCGGATCGTTTGAACAGACCCTTGAGATCGCTCCATTTCATCTTGCGGATGATGATGTCAAGGACGTAAAGCACGACGGCCGCGATCATAAAGGGCACGGTAAAGGTCAAGCGATAGGTCGCTACGCGGGCATCGGTCTCCGAAAGATCGGGGATATCCCCCTCGCTGACACTGCCGCGGTGCCGTATAGCCGCGTGAAGCGTTGATGCGTCAAAATTAGCGAAGCTGTCATATTCGGGAGAATAAGAAATGTAAAAATCAGAGGTCGAGGTAAAGGTCCCGGACGGCGCGCTGTAGGTCACGCTGATGGCGTAACGACCAAGCGCGGGCGTTTCAAAGCGGTAGAAATAGCGCGACGCGTCAAAGGTCAACTTCTCGGTCATGCTCGTTCCGTCGGGGTGGGTGATAGTAACCTCAACCGTCGCATACGGATTGAGCACAGCGGGAATGATCTCGATATTGGAATAGATACCGTCGTATTTCACGTCCAGCGAGTAAGGATAGTCGATCTTTTGCTCGGGGATATTGACGTCCAGCACGTTTTGCAAGAACGTCTGTCCTGCCGCCGACTGCCAATTGGCCGCCCAAGCGCCCGAAACGGCACCCGTAAAGGAGGACACCTTACCGTTACCGTACTTCCAGTAGGCATACAGCGGCACCTCGACGATATCGCCGCTCGCCTTCTTATAATCGACCGTCAGCACCGTTTGGGCACTGATTTTGGCTTTACTGTGAACGTAGCCCATGATGGAGGGCAGATAGGAAACACCCTTGAGCGCGTCATCCTTGGGACGAGCGATGTGAACCAGCGTTTCGCCCTCAATAACGGATTCGGTCACGTCATCGGCAATGTCCGAGAATACCAGCTCTGCCAGTGCCTCTTCATTTTTAATGTAGTAGTATTCGCCATTGCCCGCCGCGGCGAGATTCTTGAGCATGTTAACACCCGCGTTCTCGTTGTTGTAGGGGTTCATGGTCGAAAGATAAATATCGTTGGCGTACATATACTGCGCCACCTGAACAGGGGTCATTTCCCTATCCTCGATCTTGATGATCTCGGCCGTATAGTTCATACCGTCGCTGATCAGCATGACCTGCTTTTGGGAATGCTGCTGTGCGATGATATGATTGAGCGCCGCTGCAAGGCCACCGCCGATGGAGGTACCCTGACTTGGCTGAATGGCGTTGATCTTCTTGGCAATGTCCTCGCGATTGGCCGCTTTGGTCGTTGCCTGAATGATCTTAACGTCGCCCGCGAAGGTGACAACGGCTACGTCGTCCTCGTCGCTGAGCAGATTGAGCAGATGGATGGCCGCCTGCTTGGCAACTGCCAGACGAGAAGCGGTATACATACTGCGGGACACGTCAATGACAATGGTATACAGCTTGGGATCCTGGGTGCTGTTGCCGAATTTGACGGGCAACATATTTTCAAGGCTCTCCAGCGTGCTGTCCGTCTTGTTTTGAATCTTGGTGTCGCCGATGGTCACAAGGCTCTTGCCGTACTGCGACACGACCGTTTCCACGCTCTCGACGAAGGCGGAAACGTTATTCACCTCGCGGATGTCGATGCTGGAAAGTACGATCTCATCGTACAAGCAAAGCTCCTCGACGCTGCAAGGCACGTTGCGGGGATCCTCGTGTAGCTTGATGGTCGGATGGTTGGCAAACTGCTCTTTTGCCTTGTTGAAATCGCGGTGATCGGCACAAATGAGCATAACGTCGATGCTCGCCTTATCACCGTACAGCGCGGCAATCGCGGCAACATCCGCAGGATTGGAGGTCACAAGCAGCGATCGGATCTCGTCGCTGACCGTTTGTCCAAAGGAATAACTGTTGTTGTAGGAAGAGGCATCCTCTGCCGCTGCCACGCGAATCTCATAGCTGAAATTACCCGCGACGTCGGTTGGAAGTTCAAAGTTGACAACGTTGAACCCCTTCGTCAGCTCTACGGCACGGTCGGCCAGCTTGGCACCGTCGCGATAGACAGAAACGACCGCGCGTGCGTCGGTATTGGACTGCACCAGCGCATCCGCCGTGGTTTCATGGTTCAGATACGTTGCCTTGGTATAAGCCACGCTCGTCAGCTGAACCTCTGCTACGCCCTCCTTAAGATTGCTGTCCAGATAGATCGCATCGATAGCAATATCCTGTGCCACCAAACGTTCGACCGCAGCGACCATACCCGTCACGTCCTCGTTGACCGTCTCCTTACCGTCGGTCAACAGCACGACGCGCTTGAGAACGCCCTCACCAAACAGCGTGCTTGCGTATTCAAGCGCTGCGGCGATGTCGGTCGCAGTGTTATCGACCGCCGCATCCTTAACGCTGGTCACTTCACCGCCCAACTCGGTATGAAGCACGTAATCCTTGCCGAAGCAAACGATGCCGAGTTTGGAATTTTTGGGTAAAGACGCTTGAATCTCGGCGATGGTCTCGTCCACCTGATCGAGATTCTGACTAGTCGAATAGGAAACGTCTGCCACGACGATGACCTGCGTCTGGGTCATAACGGTCGTAATGACGGTACCTGCCACCGCCAATCCGACCAAAACGAGAATAACGACGTGCAGAATAAGCGAGGTAATCACGCTTTTGCTCTTATTGTCCTTACGAATGGCGATAGCGTAAGGGACGAGAATTCCGATGGCCAGCGGAAGGAGCAACAGCAGCCACAAGGGATTATCGAAGCTGATATTTCTCATAGCAGTACACCATCCAATCCGCCAGGAACAAGAGCGCCAAGCAAATAAACAAAATCATCAACGGGTCAAACGTTCCGTCAAAGCCATCGGTCGTTGCTTCGCCCTGCAGACCAATGCTCTCGGCGCTCGGCGCGGGGATTCGCTCCGCCTCGGGAACCGCAGAATAAATGTAGAATTCACTCGGAATGTTGGAAACCGTCACGGTGATGGTATACGTTCCCGCCTCGCTCAGCGGGAAGGTAGCCGTCGCCAGATCGGTGTTCAGATACGTCACCTTGCCCTTGGGGCTCTGCACGCGAATGCTGTTGCAGTTGGCGATGACGTTGACCGACGCCTCATCTCCCGCAAAATAATTCACCTCTTCGATGACATCGGGGAAGGAGAAGGTCATAAGATTGTCGACCATAACGATAAAATCAACCAGCATAGGCAGGTTGGAGTTGTGCAGGTCGAAGGCAAACACCACCTCGCGATGTCCGCCTGCATTGGTACCTGCGAACACGATGGGATTGCCTTTATAGGAAAACAGCGTCGTAAAATTACGATATAGGCTGCACTTGACGTATTCCGAAATATAGATCTCGTCGCCCTCGATGCCCAGGGTCATTTTCTTGGCAACGCTGGAGGACGAGGTCGTCTTTTCCAACAGCTCGCCTCGTGAGAGCACGATCTCGCCCTGGACGCTGAATCCCGCGTCGGGAACGCTACCCTTGGGATCGAAATACCACACCGCACCGTCGGTCGGCGCCTGCGTGGGAGTACAGCAATCAAAGACGTAAAGTCCGTAGCCTCGAATGGTGGAATTATAATCCTCGGAGGCGATCACGTCCACCTTGGTGTGTCCAACCGCCCCCAGCGCCGTTTCCAGGAAGAAGGGCGTATCCGACACCAGCAAAATGCTGTAAGTATCTTCACTTTTTACGTTGTAAATGATATATTCGTCGTCAAGCAAAAGTGCGTCCTCTCCGCTGATGACCAGGCGAAGCGAGGAGAAAGTCTTGAGCATGGCGGTCAGCTCAAACAAAACGGTCTCATCCGCTCTCACCTGAAGCTGTGTCGTTGCAATGGCAACCTCGCCGCCGTCCGCATAAGCGGAAACGGTAACGTCACGGTCCCGGCCGTGCGCCTGAACGCTACCCTTGAGAGTCAGCCGTCCACCCGACAGATCCCAAATCACACCGCCCAGAGACGCATTCTTCTCGTCCGCTGCGACGTTGATGATCTCGATATTAGTAACACTTTCATAGGTCGTATCCGTTACAAGATAGGTCAGCACAGACGAGTTTTCATCAAAATATTCTTGTGCCTGACCCAGCGCATCGGTCTGATCGATTGCCACATAGCCCTCTTCCACCGCATTCAACAGCTCAATGGCTTGCTTTTTGTCCGTCGTCTGCTCGAACACGGTGGTCGTTACGTCGCTGAGTACGATCAAGGAATAGCGGCTGCCGTCGGTGGCGCGGTTAATGATCGATTCGATCTCATCCTTACCCCGTTCAAAGCGGCTAACGCCCTCCGTCTCCATATTCATACTGCCCGAGGCATCCAAAAGGAAGCAATATTCCTTGGCCGAGTCGGGAATGGTGATGATGGGGTGGGCGATGATCAGCGAGATGGCGGCTACGGCCAAAATCTGCAAGACCAGGCTGATAATACCCGTCAAGGGGCTGACGGGGCGCTTGCGCTTGAGGAATTTCTCACTCAGCGTCCAAAGGTAGGTGGAAGCGACCGTCTGTTCCGCATATTTACTTTTTATGATATAGATCAGGATCAGAATGGGAATGCCAATCAAACCCAAAAGACCCAATGGGAAAAGAAAATTCACTTCAATACTCCAATATTTACCAATTTGCCAAAGAAGATCTCGCTCACGCTGTCCTC
>JAZLDE010000060.1:0-6689 GCA_045614625.1 Eubacteriales bacterium | reverse complement strand
GAACGACATGGCTACGATCCGACTTGAACTGGTGTCCGCGTACCATGCCGCGCTCGTCCGAACGGTAAGAGCCCGCTTCGCGACGGAAGCAGGGGGTGTAGCTGACCAGCTTTCGGGGCAGGTCTGCCTCGGTGAGCAGCTCGCCGCGGTAGAGAGAAGCCAGGGCGGCCTCGGCGGTGGGCAGCATATAGAGCGAGCGGTTGTCGGTGGGGTTGGCGATCTTGAACACCTCGTCGGCAAACTTGGGGAACTGACCGGCCGTCACGCCGCACTCGTAGTCCAGCATATGGGGAGGCAGAATGAGCTCGTAGCCGTCGCCCAGGTGGGTGTCGATGAAATAGTTGAGCAGCGCCCATTCAAGACGCGCGCCCATGCCGCGATAGATCCAGAAACCGGAGCCCGAGAGCTTGGTGCCTCTCTTGTAGTCGATCAGACCCAGATCGGTGCACAGATCCACGTGGTTCTTGGCCTCAAAATCAAACTTTCTCGGCTCGCCCCAATAGCGCAGGGGCTCGTTGTTTTCCTTGCCACCCGGCTTGAGATCGCGGTCGGGCAGGTTGGGCAGACCCAGCATCAGCGTGTTGTATTCGCCCTCAACGACGCGCAGCTGCTCGTCGATGGCCTTGGTCTTGTTTGCGATTTCCTTGAGCTCGGCAAAAATGGGGGCGACGTCTCTTCCCTCCTTTTTGTACTGGGGGATGAGCTTGTTGGTCTTGTTCTGCTCTGCCTTGAGAGCCTCACCCTCGACGATCAGCGCGCGACGCTGTGCGTCCAGCTCGAGAATTTTAGTGATCTCCTCGCGGGCGTCCTTGCCCTTGATGGCATAGCGGGCGATGACCTCTTCGGGATTTTCCTTGATGTATTTGATATCGATCATGATGTTTTATTTCCTTTCCGTCCTATGCGGGCTTATCATTTAGCTTTCTTCGAAGAAATCGGCGCCGCACAGTGCCTTGAGCAGCTCTTCCAGATCTTCGTCATTATCGTATGTCAGTTCAATTACCTTTTTCTTGGGCGTGCTGGTAATTTTTGCCTTTCTACCCATTTTTTCCAAGATTCGACGTTCCAAATCGCGAATGTGGACGCGGCGTAGGCTGGTCGCGGCCTTGGTTTCGGCATCTTCGGGCTCAACTTCGGGGGCATTCGCTGCCTCGTTCATCAGCTTGACTGCTCTTTCCACCTCACGGACGGAAAGCTCGGACTGCAAAATGCGTTCAGCCAGCACGGGAATATCCTCTTCCCTTTCCAGACCCAACAGCGCGCGTGCGTGACCCGTTGAGATCGAGCCCTCACGAAGCATGTCAAGCACTGTCTCGGGCAGATCCAACAGGCGCATCATGTTGGCGATGTTGGAGCGGCTCTTGCCGACCTGTTGGGATACCTGATCCTGCGTCAAACCGAATTTGTCCATCAACGCGCGGTAAGCCAGCGCTTCTTCTACGGGGTTGAGGCCCTCGCGCTGAATGTTCTCGATGATCGCGACTTGAGCCGCCTTAAGATCGTCACCCTCGAGGATCACGACGGGGATCTCGGAAAGGCCTGCCATTTTGGCCGCGCGCCAGCGGCGCTCGCCGGCGATGATCTCGTACGACCCCTTCAATGCGGCGCTCTCACGCACGATGATGGGCTGCAGTACGCCGTGCGTACCAATGGACTCGGCCAAGGTCTCGAGCGCCTCGCGCTCAAATTGCTTTCTCGGCTGATCGCTTCGCGGCTCAATGTCTGCGATTCTCAGCGTTGAAACGCCGGCTTTATTGTTTTCCGGCAAGTTGTCGTTTAGAAGCGAGTAAAAATCGCGCCCCAAACCGCCTGGTTTTTTTGCCATGTCACTTCCCTCTCTTTCTTAGATACGCTGCATCAATTCCTTGGCGACGGCGAGATATTCCTCGGCGCCCTTGCTGCGCTTGTCGTGGTAGTAAACGGGCATGCCGAAGCCGGGGGCCTCGGACAGCTTAACGTTACGCGAAATGGTTGTATCAAACAGCTTGTCCGCGTAATGCTTCTTCAACTCGCTGATGACCTGAATGGACAGCAGCAAGCGGCTGTTGTGCATGGTTACGAGAATTCCCGTAATGTTCAGCGCGGGGTTATAGTGCTGTTTGATGCGGCTGACGGTGATCATCAGCTGGGACAAGCCCTCCAGCGCATAGAATTCGCATTGCATTGGGATGATCACGCCGTTGGCGGCCGACATTGCGTTAACGGTCAACATGCCGAGCGAGGGCGGACAGTCAATGACGATGTAATCGTACTGCTCGGACAATGGCTCGAGCAGCGTTTTGATCTGAAATTCGCTGTTTTCTGCGTCGTAAAGGTCGAATTCACAGCCTGCCAGCGAGATATTGGCAGGAAGAACCCACAAATTCGCAAATGCAGTCGACATGACAGCCTGCTCGGCAGGTATCGCGCCCGACAGCACGTCGCGCATGGTGTGTTTTAACATTTTTTTGGATATACCGACACCGCTGGTGGTGTTACCCTGCGGGTCGAGGTCGATAAGCAGCACTTTTTTGCCCAGAATACCAAGCGATGCGGCTACGTTGACCGCCGAGGTGGTCTTTCCTACGCCGCCTTTTTGGTTGGCAAATGCAATAATTTTTCCCATTTTAGCTGTTTCGCCGCCTTTCTGTGTGATTTTTTGCCTGCTTTTTCAGCCTTTTCATTATATCACAACTGCGGCGGTATTGCAAGGGCTTTGGTAAAATAACTTGCTGAAAATCATGACCAATGTGTAAATTGTTTCACGTGAAACAACAAATTGACATGAATTGCGTGTCTTCGACAAAATGTTTCACGTGAAACAATGCGCGAGGACTAATTTTGAATGTTTCACGTGAAACAATTAGCTGACCTGGTCGCTTTTTGACAGCGTTATAGTCAAAACAACCTGATCCTCGCCCTCCTTTTTCTGAATGTCGCCAACAATGCCTGCGGTCTCCAAAATGCCGACTGCGTGGCGTACGGAGTTGTAGAACAGCTGCATATCCTTGATCGAACCCTTGAATCGGGACTTGCGCTGTGCCAAAACACCTTGGATTTCACGCGGCAACTCGTCTTGCGGCTCGGTTGCGGCAGTTTTGGACACTTGTGAGGCTTCTTGAGCGCTTTCCGGATGCTTGTGGCGATAACGCGAAAGCTCACAAACAATCTGGTCTATGTAAGTCTCGCTGGCGCTGACATTCATTTTTCGATCCAAAATGTGCTGCAGCACCTCGCCGCGCAACGTTGGATCCTCCAATTTCAGCAATGCACGCGCGTGGCGCTCGGTCAAGCCTGACGACAGGATCTTTTCGCGTTCTTCGGGAGACAGACGCAAGATGCGCAATTTGTTGGCTACTGCAGATTGGCTCATAGACACCCGACGCGCGGCTTCTTCCTGCGTTAGGTGAAATTCGTTGATCAGCCGCGCAAACGCCTCGGCCTGCTCGAACATATTGAGGTTTTCGCGCAGCAGATTCTCGATGATTGCCAGCTCGGCGCAGGTCGCGTCGTCCGTGTTGATGATGATGCAGGGAACCTCGCGCAGCTCTGCCAGCTTGGCGGCGCGCAGGCGGCGTTCGCCTGCAACCAGCTCATAGATCACAGTAGGACGCGCGGCGGGCGCATTTTTGACGCTTGCTGTCAGGGGGATCATGACTTTGCGAACGGTTAAGGGCTGCAAGATGCCGTAGCGGCGGATGGAATCGGCCAGACGCGCGATAGCGTTCTGATTAAAGGCGCTACGAGGCTGGGAACGGTTGGGAATGATATCGTCCACGCAGATTTGGTGGATCTCGCTCGTTTTTGAAGCGCTTTGCTCGTCTTCGTCTTGATTGTGGGTGCGAAGCGGCAATTTTCGACGGATTTCGGTCAGGATGGCCATAAATTATAAATCTCCTTTTTTGCACGTTAGTTTTCCCGAAAAGGGAAGTGAAGCTATTGTAACATGGCCGCGGTGCGGTTTTCGTCGTGCGGTGCGCGTCGGAAATGCAAAAAAAAGGTGTAGGTGATGCCGTCCTTTGCGCGACAATGCAAAAAAGAGAGCGAAAATCGGGGTAAAACAAGAAAAAAGCCGTTGGTTACAACGGCTTTTTTGCAATTTGTGCATATTTACGCGGATAAATTTTCGGAGTTTTCTCGCACTTATCCATCATCACCAGCGCGTGGCTGTCGCTTTCACCCGTGTCGGGGGCGATCAGCGGCGTTGGAACCAGACGGGCAGGGGAGGCGCTCAGCACACTCAGTCCCTTGGCATCGCTTATTTCCTCTGCGGCTTTCGCACCCTTGAGCGCGATCAGCGTGCCTCCGATCTTTAGGCAGGGCAGGGCAAGCTCGCCTAAAATAGACAAGTGAGCCACCGCGCGGCTTACAACTATGTTAAATTTTTCACGAAGCTGCCCTCCCACACTGCCACCTTCCTCGGCGCGCATGGCGACGGCCGTCAGTGTGTCTGGGGAGATGCCCAGCAGGGAAGCGGTTTCGTTGACGTAACGCACCTTTTTCTCGGTGCTGTCGATGGCGATGATGCGCAGATCGGGACGGGCGAGGGCAAGGGGAAGGCAAGGGAAGCCCGCGCCACAGCCGATGTCCAGTACACTCGCGCCCTCGGGGATATGCGCGGCGACCGTCAGAGAATCCACATAATGTCGCATGATGATATCATGCGGTTGCTTGATCGTTGTCAGGTTCATATATTCATTGACCTCGAGCATGCGACTGGTCAGGGCGTACAGCGCTTGCAATAGCGTTTCGTTGTGGGCAAAGGTGCTCATGCCGTTTAGATCCAGGGCAGCGGCGAGATAGTCGTGAAAATCCTTTTGATCGATGGGCGTCATAGGCGCTCCTTTCATTTGAGTCCGAGATAGATGAGTAAAACGGAAATGTCTGCAGGGTTGACCCCGCTGATACGTGAGGCCTGACCGACGGTCAGCGGACGGATCGCCTGCAGTTTTTGGGCGGCCTCGATGCGCAGACCCTTGAGGGTGGAATAGTCCAGATCATCGGGCAAGCGCTTTTGCTCCAGCTTGCGATGGCGCTCGACCTCGGCCATCTCACGCTTGATATAACCGTCGTATTTGAGGGTGACCTCGACCGTCGTGCGCACGCGGCGAGGAAGCGTGGGACGGTGCTCGTCCAACGCGGCAAGGGAATCATAGGTGATAGCCGGGCGGCGCAAAAGATCACCCAGCGAGATGCCGCTTCCCACGGGCGGTTCCCCCAGCGTTTCCATATAGGGATTGACAATTTTCGGAGAGAGATAGGTGGTGTTGAGTCGCTCGCATTCGGCCTCGATCGCCGTCTTGCGAGTGAGAAAATCATTGTATTGCTCGTCCGTGACCAGCCCCACGGCGCGACCCAGCGGCGTCAGGCGCAGATCGGCATTGTCCTGGCGGAGCAAGAGACGATACTCCGAGCGCGAGGTCATCATGCGGTAGGGCTCGTTCGTCCCCTTGGTGACCAGATCATCGATCAGCGTGCCGATATAGCTGCCCGAGCGCTCCAGGATCATCGGTTCCTTGCCTTGCAAGGACAAGGCGGCGTTGATGCCTGCGACCAGACCCTGCGCGGCGGCCTCCTCGTAGCCCGAGGTGCCGTTGAACTGTCCCGCGCCAAAAAGTCCGCGGATGGTCTTGCACTCCAGTGTTGCGTACAGCTGGGTGGGATCGATGCAATCGTATTCGATCGCGTAGGCGTAGCGCATGATCTCAGCCCGATCAAATCCGTCGAGTGAGCGCAGCATGGCGTATTGCACGTCGGTGGGCAGGGAAGTGGAGAAGCCTTGGATGTACATTTCCTCGGTTTCACTTCCGCAGGGCTCGACGAACAGCTGATGTCGGGGCTTATCGGCAAAGCGAGTCAGCTTGTCCTCAATGGAGGGGCAATAGCGGGGGCCCGTGCCATGAATGGCGCCCGAATACATGGCGCTTCGCTTGATGTTTTCGTGAATGATGCGGTGAGTCTCGGCGTTGGTGTAAACGATATGGCAAGGGATCTGCTCCAGATCGTCCAGCGCATCCTCGGGCGTGCGGACAGAATAGGGGGTGACGGGTGTCTCACCGGGCTGAAGCTCGAGCGCGCTAAGATCGATCGACCCACGGCGCACGCGTGCAGGGGTGCCCGTTTTGAAGCGCATGATGCGCAAGCCCTCGCGGACGAGCGATTCGGTCAGCCCGCGGGCAGGCAAAAAGCCGTCGGGTCCCGAGGGGTAGTTGACGTCACCCACAAACACGCGCGAATCCAGATAAGTGCCCGTACACAAAATGATGCGACGGCAAGCCCAGATCTCGCCAAGGGAGGTACGAAGTCCCGCGATGAACTTCTCGCCATTTTCGTCCGTTTCCGTAAGCAGATCGACCACCTCGGCCTGCACCACGCGCAAATTGGGCTGGGTCTCCAGCACGTGCTTCATATATTGATGATAACGGCGGCGATCCGCCTGAATACGCTTGGATTGAACGGCCGCGCCCTTGCCCGTGTTAAGGGTTCGGTTTTGCAGCGTGACGGCATCGGCCGCGCGTCCCATTTCGCCGCCAAGCGCGTCGATCTCGAAGACGAGATGCCCCTTGCCTGTGCCTCCGATGGAGGGATTGCAGGGCAAATTGGCGATGGCGTCGAGCGACAGGGTGAACAGCACGGTGTCAAGCCCGAGGCGGGCGGCCGCGAGAGCGGCTTCGATACCGGCGTGACCTGCGCCGACGACGGCGACGGAG
>JAZLDE010000059.1:0-3982 GCA_045614625.1 Eubacteriales bacterium | reverse complement strand
CGCGCAATGAAGGCGATCGAGGGCTGGGGCTATATGTCCGATGCGGAGACAGACGGCTCACGCCGCGTCCTGCGTGCCGCCGCCATGACCTACGTCGCCGCCCTGGCGACCTCGCTTTTGACGCTGTTGCGTCTGTTGCTGATTTTTTCCAACAATAGAGACCGTAGATAATTCGAACGGAGAACAACCACATGAACCAATCATCTCCCCGCGCACTGGCGCTGTCGCTTCTGCTCCGCTGTGAGCACGACAATCTGTATTCCAACTTAATATTGGACACCGCCATCCGTCGGAACAAGCTGGGCGACGCCGATCGGGGTCTTTTGACTGTACTCGTCTACGGCGTTCTGGAGAAAAAGCTGACGCTGGATTATCTGATCGACACGCTGTCCGACCGCCCTGCAGACAAGCTGGACGACGAGGTGCGCGTGCTTTTGCGCATGGGTCTTTATCAGCTTCGCTTCATGGATCGCATTCCCGCCCACGCGGCGCTCAATGAAACGGTCTCACTCGCCCCCAAGCGCTCGCGCGGCTTTGTCAATGCGCTCTTGCGCCGCTACACCCGCGAGAGTGAGCAGATTGCTCTGCCTAATCGCGAGCGCGAACCGCTTCGCTATTTGTCGATCGCCTATTCCTTCCCCCTGCCGCTTTGCGAGCGTTTTGTCGATATCTATGGTTTCGAGCGTGCCGAGCGCGTTCTGGCCGCCATCGACCGTACACCGCCCCTGACCATTCGCGTCAACACCTGCCGCACAAGCGTAGACGAGCTGTCCGCGCGCCTTTTAGAAGCAGGTGCATCCGTTTCCCCTGCCCTTCACGCGCCACACGCGCTACGGCTCGACGGCGGCAATCCGACCGCTCTTCCGGGCTTTGATGCGGGTGACTTCTTCGTTCAGGACGAGGCAAGTCAGATCTGCGTCGAGGCTGTTGACGCTCGCGAGGGCATGAGAGTGCTGGATATTTGCGCCTGCCCCGGCTCCAAGAGCTTCGGCATGGCCATCAACATGAACAATCAAGGCTCGCTGACCGCCTACGATCTGCACCAGAACAAGTTGTCGCTGATCGAAAAGGGGGCGGCGCGGCTGGGCCTTACCAACATATCCGTCGCAGCGCGTGACGGCCGCGCATTCGATCCTTCTCTGGAAGGCTGTGCCGACCGCGTGCTGTGCGACGTTCCCTGCTCCGGCTTCGGCGTGCTTGCCAAAAAGCCCGAGATCCGCTACAAGGATCTGTCCGAGCTGACTCCTCTGCCCGACATTCAGCTGGCCATTCTTGAAAATGCCTGCCGCTACGTCAAATCAGGCGGTGTGCTGATCTACTCGACCTGCACGATCTTCCCCGAGGAAAACGAGGACAACGTCGCTCGCTTCCTCGCCCGTCACGCCGAGTTTACGCGAAGCGATTTTACCGTTGGAGATCTGGCAAGTGAGAACGGCATGCTGACTCTCACCCCCGACGAGCACGGCACCGACGGCTTTTTCGTGGCAAAGTTTATAAAGGAATGAATCACATGGAATCAACACAAACTAAAGTGGAATTGCTCTCGCTTCTCCCTGACGAGCTGTCAGAGCTGCTCGTGTCGCTGGGCGAACCCAAATATCGCGCGGGGCAGATCTTTCCCCAGCTGCACAAGGGGCTTTCTCCCGATGATATGACCAACGTCGGCAAAGTCACGCGGGCCAAGCTGTCCGAGGCGACGGTCTATCACCTGCCTCGCGTGGAGCGCAAGCTGGTATCCGCCGTTGACGGAACGGTCAAGCTGCTGTTTTCGCTCGCTGACGGCAACTGCGTCGAGAGCGTCATCATGAAATACGAGCACGGCAACACCATCTGCATTTCCTCGCAGGTAGGCTGTCGTATGGGCTGTCGCTTTTGCGCTTCGACCATCGGCGGCCGCGTGCGCAATCTGACGGCAGGAGAACTGCTCGGTCAAGGCATCGCCGCGCAAAAGGAACTGGGCGATCGCATTGACAACATCGTCATGATGGGCATTGGCGAGCCGCTGGACAATTTTGATGCGGTGGTCAAGTTTTTGCGTTTGGTCAACGAGCAAAGCGGCATTTGCATCGGCTATCGTCACATTTCCCTTTCGACCTGCGGTCTTGTCGACAAGATCGACGAGCTGGCCAAGCTGAACCTTCCCATCACACTGTCCATTTCCCTGCATGCGCCCGACGACGAAACGCGCAGTGCCATCATGCCCATCAACAAGCGTTGGGGCGTGGACGAGCTGCTCGCCGCCTGCCGCCGCTACTACTCGACCACGGGGCGCCGTATTTCCTTTGAATACACACTGATTTCGGGTAAAAACGATTCGATCGAGCAGGCCGAAAAGCTGGCGAAGCTGCTCAACAGCCGCCTGCGTTCGAAGAGCGACACCATGCCCATTCACGTCAATCTGATTCCCGTCAACGAGGTCAGCGAAACCGGCTTCGTCCGTTCGGGTGAGCGCGCCGTTCGCGCCTTTGCCGCCACACTGGAAAAACGAGGCATTCGCGCGACGGTAAGAAGAAAGTTGGGTCCCGACATCAACGCCGCCTGCGGCCAGCTTCGTCGCGCCGCAGCCGCCGAGCAGGATACCGACGAGAATTGACAGCAGGGCTTTCGTACATATTCAATCATAATTGTACGGAGGCCACATGAAATCCCCCACACCCTACGGTCACAAGCTGCGCCGCGCGCTGCTGATTACCATTTTTACGCTATTTTCGATTCTTTCGCTGCTCGCGACCTATCTGATCGCGACCTATCTGCCCTACACGAGCGGCGACAGTATGACTGTCACGCTTCCCACACTGGTGGGCACGCGACTTGTCGAGGACGACGAGCGCTTGCCTGCTGAGTGGTACGAAATCGTCTACGACTACCGCACCGACGCGGCAAGCGAACCGGGAACGGTGCTATCTCAACAGCCCGCCGCGGGGGCAACCCGCCGCGTGATCCCCGGACGAGAGCCTTGCGTGATCCGCTTGACACTCAGTACGGGAGCTTCGCGCTACACGCTGCCACCCATGATCGGCAAAAGCGCCCATGAGATGCTGTTACAGCTACGGGCGCAAGGATTGATCGTTCACCTGCGTCAGCAAATACGAAATGATCTATCGCCCGGACAAGTAATCTCTGTCGATCCTCCCGAGGGAACGACCTTATGTGAGGGCGAGGCGGTGACGCTGACTGAAAGTCAGCTTTCAACCAAAAAGACGGTTCGAGTGCCCGACGTGATCGGTACCGAGCACGCGCTGGCCAACAACGCCCTGGCTCTGCGCGGTCTGCGCCCTGCCGAAGCAAACTACGAATATTCGCCCGATGTTCCATCGGGCTGTGTCATCTCCCAACGCCCCCTCCCGGGCACGCTCGTGCCGTCCGGCTCCTCCGCCTCCCTCATCATCAGCCGCGGCGGTGCCGCCGAGGAGGAGATGGAGTTGGAGGAGTAAGAGAGCGAAAGAGCGAGGGGAACTTTTTTGAAAAAAAGTTCCCCTGCCCCCCTCAAAAAACTTGATAGAAGGGAAAATATAGGCTCGCCCATGCAACTTCTCCTAACCCAGTAGGGGGAAAGAACTCCGCTATGCCAAACAATAGCTCCCGCGAGCGGCGGGTCCCTATCCCATCCGCTCCACTATAGTAGAATTGCTTTAACAAATCTTGCATTCTCCGCCTGCCGCGCGTGGTGACTTCCTTGAAGCACAGCATAAGCGAGTGATATGTCTATCTCTTGATATGCTTTGTAGCGCGGCAATGCCAAGGGAGTTCCAAGAGGGAACGTCTTGGCGCCCTTCTTGGCCACTTCTTGGGGCGTGCCAAGAAGTGGCATCAAAAAAACCGGCACACCGAACGCGCGCACCGTAGGTGCGCAGGGTGAGGCTGTAGAACCACTGGCAAAAAATTCAGATATCCCCATCCCCCACAGAAAGGCTACATATGAACCATCAATCGCGCGGAAAAATCATCCAAGGCATCGGCGGCCTCTACACCATCCGCCTCT
>JAZLDE010000058.1:0-3684 GCA_045614625.1 Eubacteriales bacterium | reverse complement strand
CGAGTTCCGGAAAGGTTTGGCGCGCTTGCGCTTATGGGGCTGGTTATAAAAATCGGGCTTCAAGCCGCGCTTAATATAGCGGTGGTAACAAACTCAATGCCCAATACGGGAATTTCACTTCCGTTTTTCAGCTCGGGCGGTACGGCACTTGCCATTCAGATCTTTGAAATGGGCATTGTGCTGAACATTTCCCGTTTCTCCCGTGTGGAAAAATAAGGACATTTAAATTTTGATCGGTTGATCCGCTTTGGCGGAGAAAGGAGAGTTAATTATGATGCGAGTGCTTTTAACGGGCGGCGGCTCGGGTGGGCACGTCAACCCTGCGATTGCGATTGCAGATACCATTCGTATGAATCAGCCTGATGCCGAGATCGCCTTCGTCGGCGTTCGCGGCGGCAAGGAATGCGACCTTGTCCCCCGTGCGGGTTATCCCTTGTTTTACGTAGAAAGCCAGGGCATCCGGCGCTCTCTTTCTCTTTCCAATATCAAGGCGCTCTTCACGGCCATTACGTCGCCCCACAGCAAGCAGACCAAGGAGATTCTGACTACCTTCAAGCCTGATATCGTCATCGGCACGGGCGGTTACGTCTGCTGGCCTATGCTTTGCGCGGCGGCTAACGCGGGTATCCCTACCATGGTTCATGAATCCAACTGTCAGCCCGGTTTGGCGGTCAAGATGCTGCAATACAGCGTTGATACCATTCTGCTCAATTTCGCGGAAACGGAGCAGTTTCTCAAGAAGCGTAAAAAGTGTGTGGTTGTTGGAAACCCCTTGCGCGGCGGTTTCGGCTCAATTTCCAAGCAAGCGGCCCGAGAAAAGCTGGGCATTGCGGAGGATGAGATGCTGGTGCTGTGCTCGGCAGGAAGCCTTGGCTCCTCCGTCATCAACGAGGCTGTTCTGGAAATGCTTCGTCTGATGGCTCCCGCCCGTCCCAATGTTCGCTTCGTTTTATCGACGGGGACAAAAAATGCCGAGCAGGCACAGACTCTTTACCGTGAGTATGCGCTGGATCATTGTCCCAACGTCACCGTTGTAGATTATCTGTACGACATGCCGTTGCAAGTAGCGGCGGCTGACGTCGTCATCTCGCGTGCAGGCGCGATGAGTCTGTCCGAGGTTGCTCGTATGGGCAAGGCCTGCGTGGTTATTCCGTCGCCCTATGTAGCAGACAATCATCAGCTGCGTAACGCAACGGCCATGGCCGATCGCGAGGCGGCGCTCCTGGTGGAGGAAAAGGATTTTTCGGGCGGTGCGCTCTCGCGTGCTGTGATTGAGCTTCTGGACAGTCCGGATCTTCGTTGTAAGCTGCAAAAGAACATTCTCGCGTTCGCTAACGCCGATGCCAACCGCTTAATCTACGAGCGTGTGGTCGCAGCGGTGGAGGCATACCAAAGCCGCCAAAAGAAAGATTAAAATTAAATATGGTCGATGGTAGCTCATAGGGGTTGCCATCGACGTTTTTTTGGTGTATAATATAAGAAATGCTACGAAAGGGAGGTGCTTGAATGAAGCTGTTGCGCAGTAAGAGGCAAGGAACGCTTCGTGGCATGGTCGTTAAACAGCCGCCGGCAACATCGACTGATGCGCGCACCGACCATTCGGCGTCCGCGCTGGTTGCGCTTGTTACGACACAAGAGCAGGGAAAGCGCCGAACGATCGACGTTCAGGCACCGCTCCCGTCTGACGAGAGCTTCGCCCGTCAGTTTCTTCGTGTCTGGACACGCCGCTTGATGCTGCTGTGTGCCGTCGGCGCGATCTGCTTTGCGGCCGCTGTTCCGTTGCTATCCCTGATTAAGGTCAAGCAAATAGACGTCAGCGGATACGCCCGCTACGATGCTAAAACGCTTACAGACGGCACGGGTATTGCCGTAGGGGACGAGCTGCTCTCTTGCTCGCCCGGTGCGATACAGACGGCCTTGCTGCAGGGGTATCCGTATCTTGCAACCGTGAGCGTGGATCGAACGCTGTCCGGCAAGATCAGCATCGTCGTGACCGAGCGAACACCTCGCTGGGCGCTGGCTATGTCAAAGGATCAGGTGGCGCTTTTGGACGCTACCATGCGAGTGCTGGAGATCTGCCCCAAAAATGCGCTTGATGGTGCGCTTTGCTTGGTCGAATTGGAGCTCTTCCCGCAATCCGAGGAGACAGAGGGAGAGGGGCAGGAGGATGAGCCGCCCAAAGAAATTACGGTTGGCCAAACGTATGACGGTAACAAAGCCGCCATTGCCAAGCTGAACGCGATCGCTGAGGCGATGCTGCGTGCTGCGCTCGACGAGAACGCCGTGCTTGTCGATATGTCTGATCCGTATGCTGTGACTGTAACGCTGTCCGACGGCACAATGCTGATGCTTCACGAGTGTCTCAAACCGGCAGAGCAGCTGCGGGCGGTCAAAAGTGCGATGGATGCGTACCGTGCACAAAGCGGTGAAATCGGGCCGCTGTGTGTGGATGTGGACGATTTTTCTCGCGTAAATATCCGACCGGCGTCCTAAAATAGGTCAAAAGGCGAGGTTTATGAAAAAAAATAAAAAAATTTCAAAAAAGGTATTGCAAAATTTGCAAAAACAAGGTATCATATAGTATGAAGTATAATCATGTCCGCCCGACGGTAGCTCTTTGTTGCTTTTGATCGGAATATCACGGACATGAAGGAAATAACATATTGGAGGTTTATCAACATGACTTTCGAACCTGAAGCAACCAATGATTGCGGCGTAAATATTAAAGTGATTGGCGTCGGTGGCGGCGGTAACAACGCTGTCAACCGTATGATCGCAACCAACATCCGTGGCGTACACTTTGTCGCTGTTAACACCGACCGTCAGGTCATCCGTCACAGCGAGGCTAGCAGCCACATCATCATCGGTGAAAAGTACACCAAGGGCTGGGGCGCAGGTGCAAACCCCGACGTTGGCGCACGTGCCGCTGAGGAATCCATCGAAGAGATCAAGGCTATGCTCAAGGATGCCGACATGGTATTCGTTACCGCAGGTATGGGCGGTGGTACCGGTACGGGTGCTGCTCCCGTTGTAGCTCGCGCTGCACAGGAGATGGGTATTCTGACCATCGGTATCGTAACCAAGCCCTTCTCCTTTGAGGGCAGACGTAGAGCAGAGCAGGCCGAGAGAGGTATTGCCGAGCTGCGCAAGTACGTTGACTCTTTGGTCGTTATCCCCAACGACCGTCTGCGCCAGGTATCCGATACCCGCATTACGCTGGCTAACGCATTTGAGGTTGCAGATGATGTTCTGCGCCGCGGTGTTCAGTCTATTTCCGACCTGATCAACGTTCCCGGCTTCATCAACCTTGACTTTGCTGACGTTACCTCCGTTATGAAGGACGCTGGCTACGCTCACATGGGCGTTGGCGGTGCAACCGGTGCCGACAAGGCTGAGCTCGCTGCAAAGGCTGCTATTTCCAGCCCCCTGCTTGAGACCACCTTCCACGGTGCACGCGGCATTCTGATCAGCATCCCCGCTTCTCGTGACGTTGGTCTTGAGGATGTTGACCTTGCTTCCTCCATGATCTCCAAGGAGGCTAACCCCGAGGCAAACGCTATCTGGGGTCTTGCATTTGACGAGAACCTTGAGGACGAGATGCGCATCACTATCATCGCAACCGGTTTCGAGAACGAAGCAGAGGCTTTCGGTGAGGAGATTGCTCCCGCATACGCTGCTCCCGCA
>JAZLDE010000057.1:0-6788 GCA_045614625.1 Eubacteriales bacterium | reverse complement strand
GGCCGAAACGAGCATGAGCAGGGTAGACTCGGGCAGGTGGAAGTTGGTGATGAGAGCGTCGATGGCCTTAAAACGATAACCGGGATAGATGAAAATACCGGTATCCCCGCTGATGGGGTGAACGATTCCATTTTCATCCGTTGCACTCTCCAAGGTTCGGCAAGACGTGGTACCGACCGAAATAACGCGACCGCCTGCGGCGCGGCGGGCGTTGATGGTATCGGCCGCCTCTTTGGTAACGGTGATAAACTCGGTATGCATGGTATGCTCCTCCAGCTTATCCACCTTGACGGGGCGGAAGGTACCCAGACCGACGTGCAGCATAACGGGCACGATGGCCACGCCCTTGGCTTTGATGCGTTCCATGAGCTCGGGCGTAAAATGCAGACCTGCCGTGGGGGCGGCTGCGCTTCCCTCCTCGCGAGCATAGACCGTTTGGTAGCGGTCGTTGTCCTCCAGCTGTGCCGTGATATAGGGCGGCAGAGGCATCAGCCCCACGATATGCAAAATTTCATAAATGTTCTGATACTTGTCATGGTCATATTCAAAACGGATGAGGCGATTGCCCTCCTCAACCATGCCGACGACCTCACCGACCAGGATGCCGCCCCCGAACACCATGCGCATACCCATGCGGGCGCGCTTGCCCGGCTTGACGAGCGATTCCCATGTGTCAAGCTCGTGCGAGCGGAGCAACAGAAGTTCGATCTTTGCCTCTTCTCTGCCCTCGGCGTGGCCGTACAGACGGGCGGGAATGACCTTGGAATCGTTGACGACCAGCGTGTCGCCCTCCTTCAGATAATCGACAATATCGTAAAAATGCTTATGTTCGATGGTATGATCGCCGCGGTGAAGCACCATCAGACGGCTGTGGTCACGGGGCTCGACGGGATGCTGGGCGATGCGCTCCTCGGGCAAATCGTAGTAAAAGTCAGAGGTGGAGAGTGCCGTCTCCGGACGCTCGTTGATAATAACAGACATGAAAACTATCGTTCCGTTCTCCGCGTAGCGGAGCCTTTCCGTAAAAATGTACGTTTCGCGGTCGCGTGTCGGGGCAAAAGAGCACCCTGCCTTGCATATACTGGTCATAACGGACGCGGACACGACCGACAAGATTATATCACACCCGGGGCGACTTTGCAAGAGGTTTATCCTTTTTTCGCCGCGAACCGTCCATTCAAACCATCAAGAAAGGCAGGAACGTTATGAGCAAACAAAAAAAGACGCTGTTTCGCGGTGCCGCAACCGCGCTGATCACGCCCTTTGCCCACGGGCGTATTGATTTCGATGCGATGGGCTCACTCATTGAGCGGCAGATCGCCGCAGGCATCAAGGCGCTGGTGATCGCAGGCACGACGGGCGAAAGCGCCACGCTGACCGATGCCGAAAAGATTGCCCTCTTTGCTTTCGCTGCCGAGCGCATCGCAGGACGTGTTCCCCTGATCGCAGGTGTTGGGTGCGCCGACACCGCCCACACGGTGACGCTCTCACACTCCGCCTGTGCGGCAGGGGCAGACGCGCTTCTAATCGTCACCCCCTACTACAATCGCCCCTCGCAGGCGGGTCTGCGCGCCCATTACGAGGCGATCGCGGATGCTGCCGATAAGCCTATCATACTTTACAGCGTGCCGGGCCGGACGGGCGTGACGGTCAGCACGGATACCTACATCGCGCTATCTGACCATCCCAACATCATAGCTGTCAAGGAGGCCTCTACCGACATGGGGGCCATCAGCGCTTTGATCGACAGCTGCGGCAATCGTCTGGACGTCTACGCCGGCAACGATGACCTGACCGTCCCCATTTACTCGCTGGGCGGCATGGGCGTCATTTCGGTCATGTCCAATATCATTCCTGCGGCCATTGCCGACATCTGTCGGCTTTGGCAGGAGGGTAAGCCCAAGCTCGCCGCCGCGCGCAGCGCCAAATACCATTGTCTCTCCCGCGCACTATTTGCCGATACCAATCCCGTTCCCGTCAAGAGTGCTCTTGCGATGATGGGGCTGTGCCGCGAGGAATTTCGCCTGCCGCTCGTTCCCCCTTGCGACGAGGTGCGCGAGCGAGTACGGCGGTGCATGCAAGAGCTGAAGTTGATTTCGGATTCTTGACAAAAAAAGAGGAAGCCGTTTTAGGCTTCCTCTTTTCTCATATTCGGATTATACCAATGCGTACATCAAAATGACGACGATGGCGAAGACAACGGACACGCCGATCGTCAGCTTGGACAGCATACGATCCCAGGTGTTTGCCTTGGACTGACCGAAGAAAGTATCGGCACTACCGGTGATCGCGCCGGACATGTGCGTATCCTTACCCGACTGCAGCAGAACTGCAACGATGAGGAACAGCGACATAACGATAACCAAAATACCGAACGTAATTTCAAGGGCTCCCATGATTCGATTCAACCTCCCCTACCTTGTTTTCGTCTCGCGTGCCGCCGAAAAACGGGCTTTGCACGGAATTTCACATCATATACCTGCATATTATAACACAAACTTTTCAAAATTGCAATAGCTTTCCGCAAAAAATCAAAACTTTTTTCAATCACGCCAAACTTCTTGGAAAACGAGCGGTTGACATGCCTTTTTCCTCATGCTATAATAAAGCTAAATTCGGGTAAAGGAGGTACGTTATGCGGCAACAGTCACAATACGATATCGTCATCGTCGGCGCAGGGCCTGCGGGCGCAAATCTTGCACGGATGATCGACTCCGCGCGCTACCGTGTGCTGTTACTCGACGCTTCTTCCCTGCGCCCCAAGGTATGCGCAGGACTACTCTCCCCCGACGCACAAAGCCTGCTTGCACGCTATGATATTCGCCTGCCGTCAAGCCTTTTCGTCAAGCCACAGCTTTCTTCCGTGCGCGTCGTTGATCTTGACTGTCGCTATATCCGCCACTATCGCCGCGCCTACTTGAACGTCGACCGCGCGGCGTTTGATCGCTATTTGCTTGACCTTGTTCCTTTCTCTATCGATCGAGTGAGCGCACGATGCACGCACATCGAAAAGACAGACGGCATCTACCGCTTGCACCTGCATTATGCGGACGGTCGGAAAGCACTAGTACGTACTCGTTATATTGTCGGTGCGGACGGTGCGTCGTCCATCGTTCGCTCGTCGCTGTTTACCAATCAGACGATACAAAAATACGTTTCCATCCAACAATGGTTCCCGGCCGAAGAGATCGACCCGTACTACTCCTGCGTATTTGATAGTACCACGTCCGAAAGCTGCTCCTGGATCTTTTTCAAAAACGGACAGCTGATCTTCGGCGGTGCCTTTGCTCCGCGAGGCTGTCGCGCAGCCTTTGAAAAACAAAAGCGCAAGCTGATCGAACGCGGCATCGTTCCCGCCGGCATCTTTTCGCACCCGCTGAAAACCGAGGCCTGCCGCGTCAGCCGACCACATATGGGCAAAGGAATCTTTCACGGTGCGAGCGGAGCCTATCTGATCGGAGAAGCAGCGGGCTTCATTAGCCCAAGCTCGTTCGAGGGCATCAGCTATGCCCTGTCCAGCGGCGAGGCATTGGCTATGGCATTCAATCAGAAAAACGGACAGAAGGCCGTCCTCCGTGTCTATCGCAGAAGAACACTTGGTCTTTCGCTCAAGATCAAAGCAAAATGCCTCAAGCGGCCGTTTATGTACGTTCCCTTTTGGCGCAAAATCATACTCAAAACGGGGTTGGGAGCAACCGGACAGATATAATGAAAAAGGCGGGAGACCCCGCCTTTTTCATTGTTCTTTTCTGCCCTCGCTGATCATATTTCGCAAAGCCGCCAGTGCAGCATCCAGCCCTCCAACCTCGTCGATCAGCCCAACGTTTACCGCTTCGCTTCCCTCCACAATGCTGCCCACGTCGGTCGCCAGCTCATCGGGACGAAGCATCAGCTCGGTCAGCTTACCCTCTTTAATGTGAGAATGCTCCACGATGAACCGCACAATACGCTGCTGCATATCCGTGAAATAACGGAAGGTCTGAGGCGCGCCCAGCACCGTTCCCGAAATGCGGACGGGATGGATGGTCATGGTCGCGCTGGGCACGATAAACGACCGATCGGCCGCCACTGCCAGCGGCACACCGATGGAATGCCCCCCGCCCAGCACCAGCGATACCGTCGGCTTGGACATGGACGCGATCATCTCGGCCATGGCCAGCCCTGCCTCCACGTCACCGCCCATAGTATGGAGGATGATCAGCACCCCCTCGACCTCATCGCTCTCCTCAAGAGAGACAAGGAGCGGGATCACATGCTCATATTTCGTCGCTTTTTGGTTGTCCGACAGCACGAAATGCCCTTCAATCTGACCAATCACGCACAGCGCGTGTATGTGCCCATCCGAGGAGATGACCACCTCACATTTCTGCGCAACGGACAGCGCGCCGTCCTCGTTTTTATTGTTTTCCATTTTCATCCTCCCCAAAAGCTCAAATTTTCTTTAAATATTGTTGAAAAATGTTGCTTTTGTCCTTTACATTTTTTATTTTCTATGTTATAATATATTGGTGTGTGAAAATTTTCACACTGTACTCTATTATTTAATCCCAAGAAAGGAAATATACGCAACATGGAAAACAAAATTCTCGTTGAAACCTCTGCCCGCCACGTTCACCTGACTGCTGAGGCCGTTGAGATCCTGTTCGGCGAGGGCCACACCCTGACCAACAAGAAGGATCTGTCCCAGCCCGGTCAGTTTGCTTGCGAGGAAAAGGTTACTGTTATCGGTCCCAAGGGTGCCATCAAGGCAAGTGTTCTTGGCCCCACTCGCCCTGCCAATCAGGTTGAGCTTTCCTTCACCGACGCTCGTACGGTCGGTCTGGTTGCTCCCATCCGTGAGAGCGGCGACGTTGCCGGCACGCCCGGTTGCACGCTGGAGGGTCCCTGCGGTAAGATCGAGATCGCTGAGGGCGTTATGATCGCCAAGCGCCACATCCACATGACTCCCGAAGACGCCGAGGCGCTGGGTGTCGCTGACAAGGAGATCGTTTCCGTTAAGGTTGACACCGTTCGTCCCGTAATTTTTGGCGACGTCGTTGTTCGCGTTTCCCCCAAGTTTGCACTGGCTATGCACATCGACACCGACGAGTCCAACGCTGCTGCCGCTTCGGGCACCGTTTACGGCTCTATCGTAAAATAATCTTATATAAAGGTGGATCACATGAAAATTTTGTTTCAGGGAGATAGCGTGACCGATGCCGGTCGCGATCGCAACGATTCCCACGACATGGGCAACGGCTATCCGAAATACGCCTCTGCCATGATCGCCGATGCTTACCCCGAGATCGAATTTGAGTTTGTTAACCTCGGTATCAGCGGCCATCGTACCGAAAATTTGGTTGCTCGTCTGCAATCCGATTTTGTGGACGTCGCTCCCGACGTTGTCGTTCTACTCATCGGTGTCAACGACGTTTGGCATCACTTCAGCCACAACATTGAAACGACGCCCGAATACTTTGAGAGCAATCTGCGCAAGATCCTGACAACCATCAAGGAAACAATGGGCGCGAAGCTGCTCATGATTGAGCCTTTCCTGCTCTACGGCTCCGATAAGATCAACATGCTCGAGGAGCTGGACGAAAAGATCCGTATCGAGCGCGCGCTGGCACAGGAGTTTGCCGACGCTTATCTGCCTATGCAGGCCATTTTCGCGTCTGAAACCATTCATACGCCCTACACCGAGTTCTCGAACGACGGTGTCCATCCCAATGCAGGCGGTGCAGGCTTCATCGCACAGCACGTGCTGAACGCGATTGGATCCCTTCTCGCCGATCAGTAATTCCGGGCTTTGCCCAACAGTTACCCCGATATCAAAAAATAAAAGGAGATAAATCAAATGAACGATCACATCTTTTATTCTGCCGAAGTGCAGAACATGTGTACCGTAGCTAAGGGTCCCAAGCACGGTCCCGCTCCCATTCCCGAAGAGGGCAAATGGGTAATGGCAAAGGAGATCACTGACATCTCCGCATACACCCACGGTGTGGGTTGGTGTGCTCCCCAGCAGGGTGCCTGCAAGCTGTCCCTGAACGTCAAGGACGGTATCATCGAGGAGGCTCTGGTTGAGACCATCGGCTGCTCCGGTATGACTCACTCCGCCGCTATGGCTGCTGAGATCCTGCCCGGCAAGACGCTGCTTGAGGCGCTCAACACCGACCTCGTTTGCGACGCTATCAACACCGCTATGCGCGAGCTGTTCCTGCAGATCGTTTACGGTCGCTCCCAGTCCGCATTCTCCGAGAACGGTCTGCCCATCGGCGCAGGTATGGAAGACCTGGGTAAGGGTGAGAGATCCATGGTTGGTACGATGTACGGTACGAAGGCTAAGGGTGTTCGCTACCTCGAGATGACCGAGGGCTACTGCACCAGAATGGCTCTGGATGAGGACGATCAGGTAATCGGCTACGAGTTCGTATCTCTGGGTAAGATGACCGACTTCATCAAGAAGGGTCTGGAGCCCAACGAGGCATACGAGAAGTCCAAGGGTACCTACGGCAGATTTGCTGACGCCGTTAAGTACATCGATCCCCGCAAGGAATAATCAGGAGGTGACATATCATGGCAAAGTTTGAAGGTTATGAAAGACGCGAGGCCAAGATCCTCGCCGCATTGAAAGAATATGGCATTTCCTCCATCGACGAGTGCAAGGAGATCTGCGATGCCAAGGGTATCGATCCCTACAAGATCGTTGAAGAGACTCAGCCCATCGCGTTCGAGAACGCCAAGTGGGCGTACACCGTTGGCGCTGCCATCGCCATCAAGAAGGGCTGCACCAAGGCTGCTGACGC
>JAZLDE010000056.1:0-10828 GCA_045614625.1 Eubacteriales bacterium | reverse complement strand
CGCGCGACCGAGGTGTTGAAGCTTCTCTGGTCACGCGCCGATTATGATTTCTGCGCGGAAAGAAAAGAGATTCCGGAGAAATATTATATGTAAAATAAGAAGCACTTGTAAAACGCGAAAACGTTTAGGAGCGTTCTCATAAGGATGTTTACCGTAGGGGCGATCATCGATCGCCCGCACCCAACCGCAAAAAACGGGCGACCATTGGTCGCCCCTACAAAATATGGCAGAGATATTGTTTTCTCTGCCGATTTATGATATAATGGGGTTAACGAAAAGCCTCCCTCCGAGATGCCATCCGCAAGCGGATGCGGGGGACCGCGTTAGCGGTGGAAGGAGCCTGCGTGACTTTAGGTTTGTACTAACTTCATTGTAACGCGCTCTCCCTCACCCGACTTCATCGGGAGCTCCCCCCGGAGGGAGCCTTTGGATGCGCTTGTGCATCTTCAGGGGTAAGGGCTTTGCCCGTGTTGCTTGCAACGCTGTAATACAAAGGCGAAACTGGCGATAAAACAATATATGCAGAGATTTAAAGAAGGAGGGTGAAATAATGAAAAAAGCAATAGTTGTAATTTTAGTTTGTTCTGTTTTTTTGATGTGTCTTGCAGGGTGCAATGTCAAATATAAACAAGAACAATTTTTAGGAAAAACATCAGCAGAAATTGAAAATGAATATGGAAAATTTGATTGTGTTCTTATGCCTGTGAGTGAAGATGGACTATACAGAAATTGTCGATGCGGTTATACAATAAAAGAACCACGAGTAGGATTCCTCGGAACATCACCAGAGGTTTTGTTCTTTATTCATTTTGATGAAAATGGGATAGCCACTTCGTGTGATGAAGGATATCGTCCAGGCGGTTAATTCTCAAATTCAAATATATCATATATTACATAGATAAACCCCGACAGAAATCTGTCGGGGTTACCTGTTTTCATGGAGCGAGTGGGCAGGGGAACGGAGTCAATTTGCTCTGCAAATTGATGCCGAGTGCAAGCGAGGAGAGGAACTGCGAGCTTGCGGTAGTATCTGTGGAATAGCGCACAACCATTCCCACTTTGCCAAAACATTTTCCTTTGAAATTCTTGAGAGGGGGACAGGGGGAGAACTTCTTTTAAGAAGTTCTCCCCCTCGCTCTCTTATCCTCTTATTGCTGAAGCGCCTGATCCAACCAGATCTCGCCCATGGTGAAGGCGTCGTGCAGGCCACTGTAAGAGCCCTGACGGATGATCTTGTTGGGATCCTTGGAGTCGATAACCTGGATCATGATCTTGTCGGGCAGCTTTTTGCCCTCGACCTCCTTGTAGGAGATGATCTCCAGGATCAGAATGCACTTTTCGTTCATGTCGCCGTAGCAGATGGTGTCGCCTTCGCGAACCAGAGGCTTGCCGCGATACATCAGATATTTTCCACTGACCAAATTCAATTCTTCGTTTGCCATTGATATACTCCTTTCGCCGCCGCGCGGCTGATACAAACTACATATATACCATAATAGTCTACCATAAACGGTAGCAAAAGTCAAGGGGAAGCGGGGGATTTTGAAAAAACAACTTTATTTTTGCACGTACGGATGCCGTTTTGTCAGATATGGCGCTGTTTTCGGGATTGGATAGGCGAGTGTGAGGTATGCCTCCAACTTCTCTTCGAGTGCGCGCTGACGGAGCGAGGGGGTGTCCGTCGGTACGTCGGCAGGCTTGGTGATGATGGGCAAGGCACAGGTCTTGCGGATGGACGACAAATACGCGCAACCGTTTTTGCTGGCCCCCAGCAGACGAACGTAGGCGGGTGAGTTTCGCAAATTCTCGGGGCGAACGTCGCACAGCCCGAACAGCATCGCCCGACGAATGCGAGCAGCGGTATAGCGCTTGGTCGCGGCCAGCGAGAACATCTCGTCCAGCGTCGTTGCGCCCTTGGCGGCTTCGATCAAGCGGGAGGCGAGCCCTCCGTCCATGTCAGCGCATAGCGACAGCGCATCGGCGCTTGCGGTGCGATAAAAAGCCAGTATGGCAGGCGTCAGACGACTTGCATCCAAGGGAGCGAGCCCATCTGCCATCGCCTTTTCCAGCTGTTCCAAAACGGGAGAGGGAAGGTGCGGACGCAAGGATTCCAGCCCTCCCGTCTGCCAAAGCGCGCGCAGAGCGGTCGCGCTGGGATATTGTCCTGCCCAGGGGGCGATGGATTCGTTGTAGGCTTGACCTTTTCGCTTGATGGTCATGGGTTGCATGGCGCTGTCCGATGCGTCAAGCGCGTGTAGATAGGCCATGGCCAGCAGGTCGTTGGAACCACCGGGCAGGGGAGAATGGTAGATCTGCTCGTACACCGCCGCGCGGCACTCCATGATACCGCGCTCGGGGTGAGCGGATTGATAGGCGGTCAACTGCTCACAAAATTCAGGCGAGTACAGACGCGCGGCGGCCGCCTTGAGCGGTTCAATTTCACCGCATTCGCTGCCGAAATGCAACGCGTCGACGCCCATCGCATTCAGAATATGAACGCCTGCATTGGCAAAAAACTCGGCAGGAGCGCAGGAGTAGGGAAAGGGAAGCCCGACTACGACGTCTGCCCCGCATCGTACGGCGGCCTCGGCACGCACGTAACCGTCGGCGACGGCCAACTCGCCTCGCTGGGTCGCGTGCTCGCTCATAAGGGCAATGACAACATCAGCACCGGCGTCTCTGCGCGCGGCAGATAGCTGGCGGGCGTGCCCCGCGTGGTAGGGGTTGTATTCACAAATAATGCCGACAGCTTTCATGTGGGGCTCCTTTTTGTAAGATCAGGTTAACGTTGGGATAATTTCTTTTAATTGTGCCAGATTTTGAATTACGGCATCGGGCGTGGGATGCGGTTTTTGCGCAAAGCAGACGCCTTTTCGATCCAGCAGGATCGCTCTCATGCCCACGCTTTTGGGACCAATGACGTCATCCGTCAACGAATCCCCTACGAACAAGGTTTCATACGCCTTCCAGCCCATGCGGTCAAGGATCGCTTCGTAAAATTCTTTTTTGGGCTTGTATACTCTCAACGATTCCGAGGTGAACACGTGATTGATACGTAGCCCTGAACGATTTAAGTTATACATGAGCGGCTCGGTATCGGTTGTAGATCCGATGGCGATATGATACGAAAGCTTCAAATCGTCTATTACGCCGCGCGTTTCGAGGAATAAATCGCGGCTATATTGGGAAACGATCATAGGCTCGACGTCTACCGCCGCATAACTTGAAATTTGATATTTATCATAAAGCTTTGTCAAGTCGCGGATGTAAATTTCTTTTTCCGTGATAAATTCGCCCAGCGTGTCTATGTGATGGCGGTGGTACTGTTTCCACTCGCGGTAAATATCTTTGGCATCTAACAAAGGTGCGTGCCGATGAAAAATGGCTTGCGTGGCTTTGACAGAGCCGTCACCGGTGGAGATCAGGGTTCCGTATGCATCGAAAATAATGTTTTTGATCATATCGTTATTCGTTCAAAAAGGCCGTTATCTCGGCGGCTTTTTCAGGAGCGATCAGTTCTTCCAGCGTGCCGTTTCGTTCTGCTTCCAATAATTCGTCGAATACCTCAACAGCGGCTAAAATAATGCCAAGACAGGGGCGGGTGTGGTAAAAATCCTTGGTTCGGGACTGGCTGACGGGTACTTGCGCCGCGTGGGGCAGATCCAGTAGCTTGTAGCAGAAGATCGAGCCGACCTTTCGCTTGAACTGCGCGCTTGCGTACTGTGTCAGACGGTAGTGACGGTCTTTGTTCGCACTTGTATTTTCGTTGCCGAGGGGGTAGCGCCCAAAGTGGTAGCCGATGGCCATCAGTACCCCGGATAGTGCTCCGCACACCTCACGCATGCGTCCGATGCCGCCGCCAAACGAGGCGGACAGCGCCAGCGCGTCCTCGCGCGAGCATCCCGTGACATCACACAGCGCCCCAAAGGTCGCCTGCGCGCACTGCGCGCCCGATTCAAATAATGCTTTCGCTTCGTCCTTGTGCGTGTTCATGTCATCCCTCTTTCTTAAAACGATGCTTTCATTATACAAGAAATGTCCCGTTTTGTCAACGCTCGGTTGTTCAATTTCCATTTTGGACACGATTGGGACAAAAAAGCGATAAAAATGAAAAAGAATTTTACTCAAACTTCAAAAAAGACTTGACTTTTTGAAGATTATCCGTTATAATATATAGCGTCGCATTTTGTGTATTTATAAAGTGAGGCGAAAAAAGTCCGGAAAAATGGTGGAGGTGAGCGCAAATGACGCTGGATATGCGCCCGATGCTGCGCGGTGAAGTTTCCCGTATTTCTGTGGATTATATGCTGTCTCCCGAGTCTGTCAGCGGCGTTACGTTTGATGGCGACGCTCACGTGCTTGGAGAGATCACCAACGAGGCCGGCTACATGCGCTTGATGCTGGAGGCCACGCTGAATTATCAGGGAGAATGTGCCAGATGCCTGTTGCCCGTACAGGATACCTTCTGCCTTGCGTTTGAAAGAACGGTAGCAGACGAAGGAACGCTGACGGACGAGCAGCTGGAGGACAACGTAGACGAGTACGTGATCATTCAGGACGGAAAGCTGGATCTGGATGAAGAGTTGCGCGAGGCGTTGATTCTGGCTTTTCCCATGAGACTGTTGTGCGATGGAGATTGCCCCGGTCTTTGCCCCAAGTGCGGCAAGCCCCGCCGCGAGGGTGATTGCAACTGCCCCAAGAAGGAGATCGATCCCCGACTTGCAATTCTTGGCACGTTGCTGAATAACGACGAAGAAGAATAATTAAAAATATACAGTGAAGTGAGCTTTGCTCACGGAATATAAGGAGGTGTACGTCAATGGCAGTACCAAAGAAAAAGGTATCGAGCGCTCGCAGAGATAAGCGTCGCTCCAACAACAGCAAGCTGACCCTGCCCGGTATGGTAAAGTGCTCCAACCCGGCATGCGGTGAGACCATCCGTCCCCACTGCGTTTGCAAGGTTTGCGGCTACTACAACGGTAAGAAGGTTCTGAACGTTAAGGAAGAGGCATGAGTTCTGCTTCTCTTGGCGTTCAAGGAAAGGACTCGGGACATCAGAGATGATGCGACGAGTCTTTTTCCTTATCCAAACGAAATTTTTTTAAGAAGAAGGAATAAGCTATGAAAACCAAAACGATACGACTGCTAGCTCTTGTGCTGGCATTCGTTATGACGCTGTGTCTGTTCGCTTGTAAGGATCCTGCACAGGAAAATCCCAAGGGCGATCCCAAGGACGATCCCAAGGAAGATCAGGACAAGACGGACACCGAGCAGACGCCCGACCCCTCGACCGACGGTGTATTTAACGCCAAGGACTACGATCCCAAGAAGGATTACCAGCTGACCAAGTATTCCGAGCTGACCATCACGGACTATATCACGCTGGGTAAATATAAGAATCTGACGCTGACCATCCCGGAGGAAAGCATCACCATCACCGACGAGCTGCTGACCAATAAGATCAACAGCATCCTGTCCGAGCATCATCCCGACGCCAAGATCACCGATCGCGTTGTCGCCTGGAACGATACTGTCGTTGTCGACTACGTCGGCAAAAAGGACGGTGTTGCTTTTGAGGGTGGCAGCGCAACCAACCAGACCATCGCGGTTGAAGAGAAGAACGGTTATATTCCCGGCTTTGTTGAGGGCCTTGTGGGCGTGACGCCCGGCGTGGCCACTGATGTGCCTATGAAGTTCCCGGACGATTACCATGCCAAGGATCTGGCAGGTAAAGAGGTTGTCTTTACCTTCACCGTTCACTACATCGTGGGTAAGCCCGAGCTGACGGATGACTTTGTTGCCGACTATACCGAGGGTGAGTTCACTACCGCGCAGGCCTACCGGGAAAACCTCAAGGCGGAGATGGAAAAGGAAGCGTACGATGCGGCCGTCCGCATGGCGTTCTGGGGCAAAATCACCGAAAATGCCGCTGCCAAGAAGTACCCTGAGGATTCGGTCATGTACTACTATAGCTACTACTATCAGATGTATAGCTATTATGCATCGATGTATGGCTTGACTATTGACGTTTATCTGATGTATATGGGCTCCTCCATCGACGGGCTGTTTGAGGCCTGCTGTGGCGTGGTCAAGGAGGATATGGTCTACTACGCCGTATTTGCCGCCGAAAACTACACCTACACCGAGGAGCAGTACAATCGTGCGCTGGAGCTTTACACCGAGACCAACTTCGAGCGCCTGAACGAGATCACGACAGCCGCAGGCAAGGAGGCCTACACCTACGAGGAGGCCAAAGAGTATTTCAACAAAGAGGAGCACGATCTGCTGGTTCTGCAGACACTCGAGGAGATTGCATATAACGATCTGATCGAGGGCTTTACCATCGTCGTTGAGCCTGCCAAGGATAACAGCCAAAGCGGAAGCGGAGCGACGAACGGCCAATGATAGAAAAAACACAGACAGCAACGCAAAAGCTGTATGAGATCGACAGCGAACTGTACGAATTTGACGCGCGCGTCCTCGCCTGTGAACCAATAGAGCAGGGTGGCTATGCCGTCGAGTTGGATCGCACTGCCTTCTTTCCCGAGGGCGGCGGACAGTACGCTGACCGCGGCACGCTGGACGGCGTGACCGTTCGCGACGTGCAGATCAAGGACGACAAAATCCGGCACTATACCGATGTGGCCCTTGCTGTGGATTCTACCGTGCATGGCGTCTTGGATGCCGAGGAGCGCTTCGTCCGTATGCAAAATCACTCGGGCGAGCATATTCTCTCGGGCATCGCTCATGCTAAATGGGGACTTGAAAACGTGGGTTTCCATTTGGGTGAGCGCGAGATGACCATGGACTTTGACGGCGAGCTGACGGACGAACAGCTGTGTGAGCTGGAGCTCGCGGCTAATCGCACGGTCTGGAACAACACCGCCATCCACGCCGAATATCCCGACGCCAAGACGCTGGCCGAGCTGTCGTATCGCAGTAAATTAGACCTGACCGACAACGTCCGCATCGTGACCATCGAGGGCGTGGATGCCTGCGCCTGCTGTGCACCTCACGTCAAGCGCACAGGCGAGATCGGCCTTGTCAAGATCGTGGCCGCCATTCACCACAAGGGCGGCATGCGCTTGTGGGTGCTGTGCGGCTCTTGGGCGCTGGATGATTACACGAGCAAGCATGAGGATATTCTGACCATCACCCGCCGTCAGAGCGTCAAGCCCTGGCAGGCGGTCGATACGGTTGATAAGCTCGCGGACGACCTGCTCGCTACCCGTGCCACTTTGAGCGCGGCAAGACGCGAGCTGAGTGAGTGCAAACTGGCGGCGTCTACCCCGGATGAGCAAGGAAATCTCTTGTTTTTTGAGCAGGAGATGGACGCTAACGTTCAGCGCGGCATGGCCGACCGAGGAGCTGATCGCGTAACAGACGGCATCTGCGGCGTGTTCTGCGCCACCGAGAACGGTTATCGTTACGTATGCGTCAGCAGAGGCAAGCCATTGCGTGCGCTTGGCAAAGAGCTGAACGCACAACTTTTGGGACGCGGCGGGGGATCTGATGCTATGATCCAAGGCACGCTTGGCGCGACGAAAGAGCAGATCGAGGAATTTTTTAAACAACGGTAATATTAGGAAGGCATCGACGACAGTCGGTGCTTTTCTTTTGCACAAAATGGATCATCTCCGCATAATCTCCTGACCTTGCGCATACATTGCATTGAATAGACGCGATAAGACGTCGCAAACTTGTAAGCAAAGGGAAGGGAGAAAACATTATGACGCCGGAGCAATCGATCTATAAGGACATCGCCGCGCGGACGGGCGGGGATATTTACATCGGCGTGGTGGGGCCGGTACGGACGGGAAAATCCACCTTTATCAAACGCTTTATGGAGGCGCTGGTTCTACCCGGTATGGAGGATGGTCCTGCCCGCGACCGCGCACGGGATGAGCTGCCCCAATCGGCGGGCGGCAAGACGGTCATGACGACCGAGCCTAAATTTATCCCCGACGAGGCGGTGGCGGTCACGCTGTCGGACGGTGTCAGCGCCCGGGTTCGCATGGTGGATTGCGTGGGCTATCTCGTCCCCGACGTGTTGGGCACGCAGGAACAGGGGCGTCCCCGCATGGTGCGTACTCCCTGGCAGGAGGAGCCGATGCCCTTCGTGCAGGCGGCTGAAATGGGCACGCGCAAGGTCATTTACGATCACGCAACCATTGGCATGTTAGTCACGACGGACGGCAGCATCGGGGAGATTCCGCGCGACGCGTACGTGGATGCTGAGGAGCGCATCGTGGGCGAGCTCAAGAGCATTGGCAAGCCGTTTGCCGTCATTCTCAACACGACAAATCCGGGGGCGCAAAGCGCAATCGATCTGGCTTATGAGCTGGAGGCCAAATATGGCGTGCCCGTGGCGCTGGTCAACTGTCTGGATCTTAACGCCGAGGATATTCGCCACATTCTCGAGATGGTTTTGCATGAATTTCCCGTATGCGAGCTTCGCGTGCAGCTCCCCGCCTGGACGGAGGCGCTGGAGGGCGAGCATCGCATTCGCCAATCGCTGGAAGGGGACATTCGTAAGTGCGCGTCGAGCATCAGCAAGGCGGGCGACGTGGCCACGGCCTTCGATGCGCTGGAGGACAACGAATATGTCAAAGCTTACGAGATCGAGCAGATGGATCTGGGCAGCGGATGCGCCCGCGTGGCCGTCTCGTTGGCGGATGGATTGTATTATGACGTGATCAGCGAGATGACAGGCTTTGATATTCACGGGGAAGAGGATCTGATGCGTCAGCTGGTCGGGCTGTCCGAAATGAAGACCGAGTATGATAAGATCGCCGATGCCTTGCGTTCTGCCAACGAAAACGGCTATGGCATCGTCATGCCTGAGGTGTCCGATCTGCATCTGGAGGAGCCGCGCATTGTTAAGCAGACAGGTGGCTATGGCGTACATCTGCGTGCGGCGGCACAGTCTATCCACATGATCCGCGCTAACATCGAAACCGAGATCAATCCCATCGTCGGCACCGAGCAGCAGTCGGAGGATCTGGTCAAATATATGATGCGAGAGTTTGAAGAGGATCCCGCCTCCATCTGGCAGTCCAATCTGTTCGGCAAGACGCTCTACGAGCTGGTCAACGAGGGTCTGCACGCCAAGCTTGAGCATATGTCGGGCGAGTCGCGCGGCCGTATCTCCGAAACGCTAGAGCGCATCATCAACGAGGGAAGCAATGGGTTGATCTGCATTCTGTTATAATTGACGATGGTGCTATGGTCAATTCGCACAAATGCTGCTACGGGGAATGTGACAAGGCGTTCGTGCTGTTGGGCTGATACGTTTTGCTGTATGGCTGTAGCCAGCATAATATAAATAGGAAGAAAAAGACGTGTTGCCTCCGTTGGGCAGCACGTCTTTTTCTTGTTCGTCGTATTGACCAAAAAAAGAAAGAATTTTTTTGGCGAAACATAGAAAGTGTGCAAAATCTATTGCAATTATCCCTTATATATGGTAAAATAACCTACTAACAGTGACCGGTTGTGTTGCTGTTTGAAAAATCGCTAAAAAAAAGAGAAACGGAGGGCATTGAGATGAATAACAAAGCGTCTAATGTCAATTTTGTTATCCGACTGACCGTCATTCTCGTCTTTTTCGCTATCGCGCTGTTTCCCATGTGCCTGATGGCACTGGACGGCCCGGAAAAGCCGGATGCTAACATGCAGGAGGATACCATTAAGCTGGTGGCACCGACCCCGGAGAATTATTTCAGTGGAAAATTCCAATCGACGTTTGAGAGCTGGCTTTCAAAATATTATCCTTTGCGTTCTTCGATCGTCTCCAAATACGGTGACATTAAGATCGAGATCGAAAACTCCAAGCCAATCATGTCTATCATGAACGCGCTCAAGGGCGATAGCGGCCCGCAGACTCCTATTTGCACCATGCACGTCGATGCCGATATCAACGGCGTGTGCGACGTTTGCGGTAAGGAAAATCTGTACGGCGATATTCTGGACAACGATCCTAACAAGCCTGATGACGATCCTAACAAGCCTGACGACGATCCTAACAAGCCTGACGACGATCCCGTGGATCCTCCCAAGCCTCCCGTAAATATTTATCTGGATCCCAATAATATCTACTCCAGTATCAACCGTCTGCAGATGATGCAGGTTCCCATCGAGCCCTCCGGCTTCAAGGGAGACAGCGGTATTGCCATTGGTAAGGCGGGATATCTGTACGAGATCCCCTATATGCAGGAGTACCTTGGCGTTTCCGGTTCGGTCTATACGCAGGTAACGGACGAGGGTATGCAGGAAATGGTCGACAAGATGGAGTACATCCAGAAGGAGCTGGAAAAGCGCGGCATTACCATGCTGTACGTGATCACCTCCAGTAAGGCCAGCGCCTATGCCGACTATATTCCCGAGCATTATAAGAACTCGATCACCACGGTGCCCAATTACGTTCGTCCCATTGACCGTCTACGCCCCATGCTGGCGGCCAGCGAGATCAACTATCTGGACAGTGCGGAGTATTATAAGGAAATCGGTCTGCTGGTTACCTTCCCGAAGACGGGTATCCACTGGAATGCGCTGGCTTCGTTTGAATCTACGGCCAAGCTGATCCAAATGTATGGCGATTTGACGGGCAAGCAAACGGTTGAGCTGTTTGCACGCGGCGTGCTGTCGACCAATTACGCGCCCAGCGGATTCAATAACGAGCAGGATATCTTCAATATTCTTTATAACCGCGTAGACCCCAAGTATAAAGAAGCCGCTATCAAGGACGACGCATACTATTCTCCCGATATTGTGATCGATAACCAAAACGCGCCTAAGCTCAACGTTCTGGTTCAGGGCGGATCGTTTGCTC
>JAZLDE010000055.1:0-2665 GCA_045614625.1 Eubacteriales bacterium | reverse complement strand
ATGACACAAGACAACCGCGAATATATTTCTCAAGCGCAAATACAGCAAGAGATTTTAGCAGATCAAAAACAAAACACTGGTGTTATAGCGGTCATACTGCCCCTTTTGGAATTGATTCTTTCATTACTGGCCTGGGGCTCTTATACCGCGCTTCATGAGTCCTGGTGGCTTTGGGGAGGACTTTTGCTTCTTGCCATTGTTTTCGGTTATTCATGGATTCGCAGCGTCGTGTCCGCTATCGTGGTCAAGCGCCTTGTCAAGCAGGGCGAATTTCACGTGGAAACGGACTATGCGCGCTATATTGAGGATGACGACCCCAGTGTGTTCGAGATATTGAGCGACGTGTTGTTCTATATTCTGGACCTGCTTTTTATTCCTTTTTTCTTTACGGCTGCTGTGGGGAACGGCACTCGCTACATCCATTTCGGAGGAAAACGACGCTTTGCCGCCTCTAAACACACCCGCGACCATGCCACGGACGGAGATCTCTTTTATTTGGTCGTTTTGAACACCCGCAGAGGTCACATTATGCGTATCTATAACGCCAAATATTACCGTTTAGAGGAATGATGAAAATGGAAGAAGAAAAAAGAAAAATTTTAACCAAAGAGGGCGTGCGGCGGGATCGGCTTGACCTTTTGAGGATGGACGTTGTACTGTGCTGCATCGTTGCTCCTTTGGTTGGAGGCATTCTTATTGGCATTACTTGTGGAGCGTATGCCCTTGTTCCCGGCGCATGGTATATCTGGGGCGGCTTGATTCTGCTTGATGCCATTTTGGCGGCTGTAGGACTTCGTTTTGTTGTTAGGCTCATGCGCGAATGGTACTACATCAGCTCGGGTAAGTTCCGTATAGAGGAGGACAAACTGGTTGCCGTGGGCGAGGGTGAGGTCGTGCGGCAATCACGTACCGGAAGCTATACCGTCGATATGCTGTACTTTGAGAACTACGGCCGCATCCCCGAGGACAAGGGTACGCGCGGCTATGGCCCCTGCGGCAGTACGTTTTATCTGGTCGTGCTGGATGATCCCAAGCACACGTTGTATACCTTTTATTCCTCACAGCTGTATTGCTATAAGCCAGAGGAAGAAAACTGAACAAAATGACCGCTGAAAAATTTGGCGGTCATTTTTTGAAATTGCTGTAATATATGGTCGGTGTACGGTGTTTATATAGGTGAAAGGCCTTTTACACCAGGCAAAGGAGGGATATCATGGATGACGCCAAGATCATCGCGCTTTATGAAGCGCGGGATGAAAAAGCGATCGCCGAAACGCAACAAAAATACGACGGCTATTGCCGTTATATCGCGGAGCGCATATTGGCTTCCAAGCAGGATGCCGAGGAATGTGTCAATGACGCCTACCACAAGGCTTGGAACACCATTCCGCCGCAAAAGCCCGAGTCGTTGGCAAGCTACATCGGTATGCTGACGCGTCAGCTTTCGTTTAATCGCTACAAGGAAAATCACCGCCAAAAGCGCGGTGGGGGAGAGGTGCCGCTTATTCTCGAGGAGCTGCAGGAATGTATCGCGGACAAGGACAACGTGCCAAACGCGGACGACATTGCCCTGCGCGACGCGATGAACGCATTTCTTTCAAAGCTCCCCCAGCGGACGCGTATGGTCTTCATGCGCCGCTACTGGTATGCGGACGAGGTTTCAACCATCGCCGCAGATTATGGTATGAGTGAGGGCCATGTGAACGTCCTTCTTTACCGCACACGAAAGAAACTCAAAGAATATTTGGAAAAGGAGGAGATTTACGTATGAAAAACGAAAGACTCATGGACGTTCTCAGCACGGTTTCTCCCGCTTACGTGGCAGAGGCCGCGCCCGGTAATATTCCGAGACGCACGGGCAGAAGCCCGCGTATTGTTAAGCGCCTTTTGGCCGTTGCCGCCGTTCTGGTACTGTTGGTCGCCGCGGCTATGGCGACCATCGGCATTTCGGCCGAGGAGGAGCAGCCCTTGCAGGAGATGCCCGTTATTCTGCTCAGAGAGGATTTCGATCGTCTGATCGTTCAAAGAGCCCAGGAGATTGAGGGACTGGTGAGCACGCATGAGCTCGCCAGACTTCAGGCGATGTATGAACATCAATACCTATCGGAAGCAATAAGCGAAAAGCACCGCAAGGCCATGTTAGAGAGGTATCCCATCGTTGCGTTGGCAGACATTCGCAATTTTGATGAAACGGCATCGGATGTGGATAAGGAAAACTATAGGGAGATACTCCGCTCCATCGGCTTTACCCAGAATGACTTGATCGAGTGCTACGAGCGCATGTACGAGCTGGTCGAGAACAGCGACGTGGAAAACAAGGAGGAAATTCTGGCCTCGCTGCCCGAAATTCCCAAGCGTCCGGGAGAAGAATAAACGAACAGTTGACCCAAAGCCCGAGGATTTCCTCGGGCTTTGACTTTATGGATAAAACGTACCGCCATGACCGACACTATGAATAAAACCATCAAGGAAGGGAACTATTATGCGAAAAATAAAGGTCATGCACGTTTTGACCGACACTAACATCGGCGGCGCGGGAACGCTGCTGTATAATACGATTTGCTGTGGCGATACGGAGCGGTTTGACTATATCGTCGTCTTGCCCAAGGGAAGCCGTCTGATCGACCGCTTTATGACGCTGCCTTGCCGCATCGCTCTCGTCGCG
>JAZLDE010000054.1:0-10064 GCA_045614625.1 Eubacteriales bacterium | reverse complement strand
CGCGGTGGAGGGCGCGTAGCCCTCCTCGTGCTCCGCAGAGCGCGAAACACTCTTTCGGCGTTTCTTTTTGAAAGCTTTTTCTTTGCGCCTGCGCAACCAAAGAAAAAGCGGCTAACGAGTTTTGCTTTGTTATCCCTTTTTCCAAAAAGTTTTTAGGCGGGGTTTGGGGCAGAGCCCCAAATAATATCCCCCCACAGGAGTCTGATATGGAACTGTTAGATACCATTGCCGCCATCAGTACGCCGCACGGAAAAGGCGGTGTGGCCCTTTTGCGCGTCAGCGGCACGGATGCATTGTCTGTGGCGGCGCGTGTGTTTGTGCCGAAAAACGGAAAAGCCTTGCAGGATGTCACTCCCCGCATGGCCACCTATGGTGCGATCCTTGCCCCCGAGGGCGAGGAATGGCTGCCCGTCGATGACGGTGTGGCAACCGTTTTCCGCGCGCCCGCTTCGTTTACGGGCGAGGATACGGTCGAGATCACCTGCCACGGTGGCATTCTGTTGACCCAGACGGTGCTGTCGGCACTGCTGAGTGCAGGTGCGCGTATGGCTCGCCCGGGCGAATTTACCCGCCGCGCATTCCTCAACGGCAAGCTCGGCCTTGGTGCCGCCGAGGCACTCGGCTCGCTTCTGGAGGCGCAAAGCCGCGGACAGATGACGCTGGCGCTGGGCGGACTTCACGGCAAACTGGAGGCCCGCAGCCGTTCCTGCTATGAACAGCTGCGCACTGTGCTGACCTCGGTGCTGGCTTGTATCGATTTTCCTGACGAGGATCTTGCCGAGATGAGCCGCGAGGACATGATCGACGCGCTGAGCGATGTGCAGAACGAACTGCGCGCGCTGGGTAAGACCTATCGCACGGGCCACGCCATCGCTGAGGGCATTCCGACGGTCATCTGCGGCCGCACCAACGTGGGCAAAAGCTCGTTGTATAACGCTCTGTTGGGTCGCGAAGCCGCCATCGTGACCGATATTGAAGGCACGACGCGCGATATTTTGAGCGAGACCACCTCACTCGGTCAGGTTACACTGCGCCTGTTTGATACGGCAGGCTTGCGTGATACTGACGATACTGTCGAGCGTATCGGCATTGACCGTGCCCGCCGTGCGATGGACGAGGCGGAGCTGATCCTGGCACTGTTTGACCTCACTCGTCCACTGACCGAGGACGAGATGGCTACGCTTGCCGAACTGAATGAAAAGCAGGAGAGCGGCATTGCCGTGATCGGCCTTCTGAACAAGGCGGATGCTACGACCGACGAAGGTGTTGCCACTCAAACCGAGCAGGTTGTTCGCTCTCACATTACCCACGTGCTGCCCATCTCGGCGCAGACGGGAGAGGGAATGGAAGCATTAGCCGCGCTGGTCGACGCAATGTTCGTGGACGGATCGATCAGCCTGCGCGACGATGCCGTCGTCGTCAACGCTCGCCAGATGGCAACGGTGACGCAGGCGAGCGAGGCGCTCTCTCGCGCGCTGGACGCGCTTGGCGCAGGACTGCCGATGGACCTTTGCTGTGTTGATCTGACGGCGGCCATGTCGGCGTTGTCGGAGCTGGATGGCAGAGAGATCGGTGAGGATGTTGTCAGTGAGATCTTTTCGCATTTCTGTGTAGGAAAATGATCGAAAGCAAAAAGAGGTTCAATTTTTCAGAGCTTATGTAGCCGGACGCTCATACAGCGCGACAAGTCGCGCGCTGAGCGGCTTGCATTTTTATGCTACTTCTTGGCGTTTCCCAAGAAGTAGCCAAGAAGGAAACCCGGACGTTCCCTCCGGGGCCTCCCTGCATCCCGCCGTTCTGACGATGAACGGCGGGGCTTTTGCAAGCATCCTCCATCTGCAGGGCATATATCTCACCCTGCAGATGGGTTAGCTGTGGCAAGATTTTTTGCTTTCCCGTTTTGTTTGAAATTTGTGCTAACAAGGGTGCGTGGCAGATGGTGAAATTTCTTGCTGTTGCTCGTTGCGTGCACCTTCCGTGTTCGCATTTTAACTTCAAAATGCGAACGCAAAATCTGAATTCGTAATACTTCGCGCAAATATGAGCGGAGTGACAACGTAGCGTCAATTTGCGCGCTGCCTGGGGAGATCCAAGAGGGAACGTCTTGACTGATTTTCTTTCGCCCTTTCTTTGTTCAGTGACAAAGAAAGGGCATCCAAACCGACACAGCGCAAGCGCAAAGCTGTGTGCGCGTCCGTAGGAGTAATTGTTTCATAATAAAGCATTACAAAAGGCAAGGGAGATTTCCAAAAGGAAATCTCCCTTGTGTGCTTTAATAATTCTCTGCGTGTACTTCGAAATAGCTCTGCGGATGATCGCAGGTAGGGCAAATCTCGGGCGCCTTGGTGCCAACGTCGATATGTCCGCAGTTGCGGCACTCCCAAACCTTGACCTCGCTCTTTTCAAATACCTGCGCGGTCTCAACGTTGCGCAGCTGGGCGCGGTAACGCTCCTCGTGGTGCTTTTCGATAGCGGCAACCAGACGGAACTTGCGTGCCAGATCGTGGAAGCCCTCAGCCTCAGCTGTCTCGGCAAAGCCGGCGTACATGTCTGTCCACTCGTAGTTTTCACCGTCAGCGGCATCAGCCAGATTTTGGGCGGTATCACCGATACCTGCCAGCTCCTTGAACCACATTTTAGCGTGTTCCTTTTCGTTCTCAGCCGTCTTGAGGAACAGAGCTGCGATCTGCTCGTAGCCCTCCTTCTTTGCCTTGGACGCATAGTAGGTGTACTTGTTTCTTGCCTGGGACTCGCCGGCAAAGGCCGCCTGCAGGTTCTTCTCGGTCTGGGTGCCTGCGTACTTGGTTGCCTTGTCGTTTGCGATGATCTCCTCCAGCTTGTCACCGCTCACACGGCAACGGGGGCATACGGCAGTTTCGCCTTCGGGAACCTGAAAAATCTCGCCGCAAACCTTGCATTTGTAGGTCTTCATGTTGTTTTTCCTCCTATAATTTTATATTTTTTTATTATATTGCGAATTTTACATATTCCATGCAAAATTCAAATATCGCGATTAAAAAATTGATCCTGGGACTGCCCTGAGGTGCGGATAAAGAAACGAACTGCGTCGGCATAGTCCTTGTGCGCCGCCTCCATGACGGCTTTGCTTGGATTCTTTTTACGAATGGCGCGGAGCATGACGTTCTTGGGGGTTTCTTCGGGATCGATGAGCTCCAGCGCCGCCGTCGTATAACCGTGTGCCTCCAAAAGGAGCAGACGCATGGCGTCGGTCGCGGCATCGCACAGCTTTTGTCGAAGCATAGAGTGACGGGCGATGCAGGCAAGCTCGGGGCAATCCAGAGTGTGATTGAGCTCATGGTGGCAACAGGGTGTGGACAAAATGACCTCGCTTTGCCACTCCATCGCCTTGCCCAAAACCAGGTCGGTAGCGGTATCGCAGGCGTGAAGGGATACGACCAAGTGAACGTGCGCGCCTTCTTCTACCTGATAATTTGCCACGTCGCCGCAGAGAAATTCAAGTCCGTCGAAATTCAGCCCTTTGGCGATGGCAGAACAATTTTCAATCACATCGGGCTTGAGATCAACGCACGACATGTGGACGCTACGACCTTTGACCACAGTTAGATAGTGGTAAACAGCAAAGGAAAGATAGCTCTTTCCGCAGCATAGATCGCATACGCGGAGCGTACCATCTGCCGGCAGATGCTCTTCTACGTCGCGCAGCAGTTCCAAAAAGCGGTTGATTTGACGGAATTTGGATTGTTTCTTATCGTATACGCGCCCGTTTTTGTCACTGACGTCCAACGCCTGCAAAAAGGGCTCGGCCCCCGTCAGGATGCGATTCTTTTGGCGGTTATTGGCGGCCTTCACCTCTTTTGCCTCGTCGATGCTCTGCAAAAGGGTGAGCAGCTTGCCGCCGCGAAGCAGCGTTTGCTTGCCACTCGCGCTTCGCTTGAGCTCACAATCACCGCCCGTCAGCGTTGTCAGTAGATTGATCTGAGCATAGCACTCCAGAGCGTCTGTCAACGCTGTGGTATCGTCCGCCGCGATATTGAGATGGCGCGCCTTGTTGTCAGTGTAAAAGGTTTCCAGCTGGAGCTGAGTCTGTCCGCCGATAACGCGAGGCGTCAGCACTGCGCGGACGCGATCGGCTTCACTCGGCTTGGAGCAAGCGACGCGGCGAAGCACGCCCTTTTGCGTTGCCAGCGAGATCAACTCCGTCAGCTGCTCTGCGGGGGAGAGAAGGGTGCTCATGGCGTCCCTCCTTCATCCTCAGGGGCCTTCTTGCTCTTGCGCGAGAAGGAGATCTTGGATTCCTTGCCGTTCCACAGGCGCATGATGTTCTCGCGGTGCATGAAAATGACGAACGCGGTAGTCAGCACGCCCATGAGAATGATCCATCCGCCGGGGAAAAAGGCGCGCAGCAGAAGCGGGTACAAAAAGCCGCACATGATGGAGGCAAGAGAGACATAGCGCGTACCTGCCGTGATAACAACGAAGCAGATCAGCATGATAAGGAACGTCCAAGGATCCAGCATAAGAGCGACGATGCCCGTGCAGGCAACGCCCTTGCCGCCTTTGAAACGGTAGAATACGGGGAACATATGCCCGAAAATGCAGAAAAATCCTGCGATGGGCGCGCCGATGAAGACGGAGCCGATCACGTACCCCAGCGCAGTTGCGATGGCGGCCTTGAGCATGTCACAAACCAGCGTCATCACGGCATATTTGGTGCCGTAGGTGCGGAGCATGTTGGTCGCGCCTGCATTTTTGGAGCCGTGTGCGCGGATGTCGCGGTGCAAAAACAGTCGCGAAATGATGATGGCCGAATTCAGACTTCCAAGAAGGTAGCCGACCGCGATGCAAAGCAGAATACCGATAACGGAAACGACCAGCACCGCGTCGCCCGTCAGGTTGAGTGCATCACAAACCAGATCCACCAAATTCCATTGTGGTAAAAAACGTAACATAGCTTAGTTATCTCCGTTCTTTTTCTTGCGGGAGGCCAAGGCGTGAAGTCGCGCTTTGGCCGCGGACAGACGCTGCTCAGTTTCGCTCACTTTGGCGACGATATCGTTCAGCGCACCGTCCTCACCCGGTGTTGCCTCAAACAGCATGCCTTCGGAAAAGCCGCGCAGTGCGGGATTTTGCTCAAGGGAAAAGTCGTAGCGCTTGCTTTGCGCGTCATCGTCCTCGCAAAGACAGACGGCGAACTGACCTTCAAAACGGTCCAGACAAAATTTCATGGCCTACCTCTTACAGCTCGATGAGGCTCTTGTCGCTGTGAGTAAAATTGTGAACACGTCCGTCGGGCGTGATGGCGACCATGTCCTCGATGCGGCAGCCGTACTTGCCGGGCAGGTAGATGCCGGGCTCGAAGGTCACGACGTGGCCACGTTGGAGAACGCTGTCCTCAGCGGCACCCTGCGACAAACGGGGATTCTCATGGATATACATACCGACGCCGTGACCCAGCGAGTGCCCGAAGGCGCCCTTGTAGCCGGCACCGTCAATGATGTCGCGTGCGATGGTGTCAAGCTGTTTACAGCCCGCACCCTCGGCGCATGCGGCCAGAGAAGCCAGCTGAGCCTCAAGGACCGCGTTGTACAGACGGCGCATGTCGTCGTCTGCTTTGCCGATGACGGCCGTACGCGTCATGTCGGAGCAATAGCCCTTGACACGTGCGCCAAAGTCCATGGTCAAAAAGCCCTTTTCGAGCTTGACGGGGCGAGGAACACCGTGGGGCTGGGAGGACGCCGTACCCGAGACGGCGATGGTCTCAAACGAAACGCACTCGGCACCGTGGGCGCGCATGAAAAATTCCAGCTCAAGCGCCACGTCGATCTCGGTGCGGTCGGGATTGATATAGGAAAGAATGTGGGTGAAGGCGGCGTCGGCGATGTCCTGTGCCTGTTGCATCAAGGCGATCTCGCCCTCGTCCTTATACAGACGCAGACCGTCAATGAGCGCCGAAGCCTCGGGGCGGAAGGTGGTGATTCCTGCGTCGGAGAGCACTTTTTCGATGCGCTCGCAATCGCGGATGGACAGCGTTTCCTCCTCAAGAGCGACGGACTTGACGCCCTCACCGCTGAGCAGCTCGGCGATGGTCTTAAGCATGCCGCGAGGGGTGATGACCTCAAACTCGGCACCATCAACGGCTGCCTCTGCCGCCTCGACGTAGCGGAAGTCAGTGACGAGCCACGATTTTTTGGGGGTGACGACGACGTAGCCGTCGGTAAAGGCAAAGCCGGTCAGATAACGCTGATTGATCTCACTGGTAACGATAACAGCTTCCATATCGGCGCGCTTCATCGCGTCGATCATTCTTGACAAATGTGACATCATGATAACCTCTTTCTTTTCGTATTATTCGTTTTGTGCGCCGGCGCGGATGCTTCCGCCTGCGTCTCGCACGCAATGCTTCATCCAAAGCGCGTCCTCGGCCTGCGTGCCGTCCGACTCGCAGATGATACGGGGCGCGAGATTTTCCTTGACGATGGCCTCGGCCAGAGGCTCAAAACGAGGACCAAAGACGGTGTCCTCGAAGGTCAGATGGCGTTTCTCGCCCGCGTCGGTGTATTCGATCTTGGAAAAATGGCAATGGAGCGATCTCGCTACGGCGTCACCGCAGGCGTTGCCGATGCGGTCAAACACGCGGCGGTAGCTGTCAGCGTCAGGAAAGGCCAGACCGCGCTCGCGGCAGTTCAGATGGCCGAAATCCACGACGGGAACGAAGCGCGGACTGACACGGCATTGTTCAATGACCTCATCCAGCGTGCCCAGCTGATTGAGCTTACCCATCGTCTCGATGCCCAGACGGATGTGCTCGTAGCGACCGTCCAGCGCCTTCATTAGATGCTCGAGCGTGTCGCAGGACAAGCGCATGGCCTCCTCGCGCGAGATCTTACCCGCGCTACCCGAATGGATGACGATGGTATCGGCCCCCATCAGATCGGCCGCCCACAGCGACTTTTCAATATAGTCGATGCTCTTAAGCCGCTTTTCGGGATCGACGCCCGAAAGGGAAATAAAATACTGGGTGTGAAGTGAGAGGCGAATGCCGTGCTCCTTGGCCTTTTGACCGAAAGCAAGCAGGCTTTCCTCGCCCGCGCTGATGCCGCGCGTGGCCTCGTACTCAAACGCGTCAAGACCGACGCGGTCAAGCCAGCCGGGCGTTTGCAGCATGGATTTCATGCCGTCTCGGCGGAACCAATCGCCGTTGCCGCCGGGACCGAAGGTGGGATAGGACGGGAACTGTATCATGTCTGTTCCTCCTTGAGATATTTTTTGTGATAAGCACGGATATACGGCCGTTCCAAATAGCGCTTGAAGCGAACGAAGGCCGTTTTCTTGTCGCGGATGGGCGGGACGATCAAAACGGTCAGCCCCAGCGCCTTGCCGGCCAGCGCGTCGGTGAGCAGCTGATCACCCAGCACCGCCACCTGCGCGCGATCCAGCCCCCAGCCTCGCATGACCTTTTTGAACGTCTTGCCAAAGGGCTTGGCACTGTGCCAGTAGGCTTCGCGGCCGAGCGTTTCGTTGAATTCCTCGACGCGTTCGCGGTGATTGTTGGAGATCAGCGCCGAGCGGATGCCGGCGGCGTCAAGAGATGCAAACCAAGCGCGGTGGGTGTCGTCAGGGGTGGGCTGCTCGTAGGGAGCCAGCGTGTTATCTATATCAATGAGCAGTGCGCGCACGCCGATGGATGCAAGAAATTCGGGCGTGACGTCGTAATAGTGCTCAAACATATAATCGGGAATGAGATAGCGGGAAAGCACGATGCGCCTCCTCTCCTTGTGAAATCTATATTTTAATACATCATATATTGTACCACACAAGGACGGTCCGCGCAAGAGGGATTTTTTAAAAGTCGTGACAGAAAAGTAAATTTATTTCAAAAAATCTCTTGACAAGCGGTTAAAATTGTGCTATGATATACGGGCGGTTTGAAACGTGCCATACGCGAGTGTAGTTCAATGGTAGAATTCCAGCCTTCCAAGCTGGCCGCGTGGGTTCGATTCCCATCACTCGCTCCAAGCGTGTGCCTTTAGCTCAGTCGGATAGAGCAACTGCCTTCTAAGCAGTAGGTCGGGGGTTCGAATCCCTCAAGGCACGCCATTGTTTACGGTGGGTATAGCTAAGTTGGTTATAGCGCCAGGTTGTGGCCCTGGAGGCCGTGGGTTCGAATCCCATTACTCACCCCAGAATAAGAAAAGCACGGAGTTTACTCCGTGCTTTTCTTATTCCGAGCGAGCTAACCGATTCAAAACCCCGCCATTTGCTTTGCAAATGGCAAGTTTGCGTAAAGCTGTACTTTGATTTATGCTAAACTGTGGCGCAAACATGGGTTCTGAATCCCATTACTCACCCCATAAAAAACACCCGAGTCATTAGGTTTCTTCTCATAAGGATGTTTGGGTTCTTCGTAGGGGCGATCATTGATCGCCCGCAAACAACCGCAAAACCAAAACGGGCGACCAATGGTCGCCCCTACAAACAAATTTCGGCAGAGACATTGTTTTCTCTGCCGAATTGTGTTATAATGAGGATAGATCGTAGGGGAGCATTCTATATGCTCCCGCCACGGGCGGATATGGAATCCGCCCCTACAAGGTATGGGCTTTGCCCGATGCCCGCGTTGCAAGCAACACTGTAATACAAAGGCGAAACTGGCGATAAAATAGTTTTATAGTGAAGGAGATACGCGTAATGAGTAGAAAAAAACTTGAAATCTATTTGGAATTGCTGAACGGAAGTATACTTGATAATTTAACATTGGCTGCTCAGATGATGATGTTTTCATTTGGAAATATCGCTATTCATTCTCAGTGCTTCACAAGAATTATACACAAAAATCAGATTTTGCTGACGACTTTGGATTATCAGAATTGGGATGAGATAGATGATAAAAATAATGATGAATGGTATAATTTATCTCTGCATAAAAATCTGATCATAAATAACAAGGTAATTAAAACAGAACTTACGAATAGCAACGATTTGTTTATATGGTTGGAAAATGAAATACAGTTGCAAATATTTATTTCTAATGGATTTCCCCATTATGTAGAAGATTGCGAACAATGGCGAATTTTTGAAAATGATGGAGAGAATATGCCACACACGGTGGTGTATTCTAATTGCATTCAAGAAGAATAAAATAAGACACGCCGACAGACCTAAAAAATCTGTCGGCGTCAATTATTTGTTTACTGCGTATCAACTAAAGAAATTTAATTCGCGATTTCTCCGATAAGAACATCCCCCATTCGACTCGGGTGTTTTTTATTTGTTTTTCCCAATGCCGCTGCTTCGCAGTTTATGGCGGATGCGGTAGATGGCGTTATGGATGGATCGGCTGTCGCGACCGAGCTGCTCGGCGATCTGCGAGGCTGTCATACCGGCGATGTAGCGTTGCCAGATGGCGTTCTCATAAGGTGAGAGAATGCGGGCGATGCGGTGGCAAAGTGCCTCGTAGTCTTCCTGCTCACGCAAACGCTGGGAGGGATCTTCCTCGTTTCCTGCAGGGAGAGAGACCATGGTGTCGTAATCCAACAGCTCGCTCGATGGTTGTATTTTGCGCAAGGCAGAGACGAGTGCATTTTCAATGCAGATTTTGGCGTAAAGTCCAAAGCTGACGTCATGCTGCTCCACGTTATAGCCCAGCAAGGCGCGATAAAAGGCAAGATGTGCTTCCTGGCGCAGATCCTTTTCGTCTTCGGGGAGTATGTCAGGGCGGCGAGTACGCACGGCTTGGAGTCGGTGCTCGATCAAAGGAGTGTATTGTGTCAGGAGAGTGTCAAAGGCGGCTTGGTCGCCGGTTTTGGCGATGGAGAGCAGGGTGAGGGTTTCGGGGGTATCGAGGATTTTCTCGTCTGACATGAGGTGCTCCTTTCTTTTTTATTTTGGTGAGTTTGGTTGGAGTTTTCAACGACTACTCCTTTTGACGCGCGTACAGCTAGTTTTGTGTTCATGCTTGCATGACGCCCGTGTTTAGCGGGCGGGCAAAACTTGTTATTTCGCTTGCGAAATATGGCTTCGCGCCGCGCTGTGCCGGTGTTGATGTTCATTCTTTGCCGCGCGGCAAAGAACGAACCAAGAAA